>CAXTOI010000305.1:0-4852 GCA_964245645.1 uncultured Novosphingobium sp.
TCATCGGCCCGGCCTTGAGCCGGATCACCTCAATGCGGCCCTTCAACCCGTTGTCGGCATCGAGCGTGTCCCGAGCCTCGTAACCCGTGATGCCGACGTCGGCGGCGCGCAGCACGACGCAGGGCATGCCGTTGTCGATCAGCGTGCAAGCAACACCCTCGATCATATCCGCTGCCCGGCCGGTCGGCAGCAGCGCACCGCAGGAGGAGCCGGCGGTGTCGCGGAATTCCAGCGGGACAGGCGCCGCGGCGCCGGGTACGCCGTCGATCCGGGTCGCCCCATCATAACGCGGGCGGCCGCAGGGGGTCTGAACCGTCGCGATCGCGATCTGGCCGGTATTCTCCATGAAGATCGAGACCCTAGTCTCGTCGCCCGTTGCCTCGACCAAGCCCCGCTCGATCGCGAAGGGGCCGATGCCGGCGAGAATGTTGCCGCAATTCTGCGCATCGGTGACGATCGGCCGATCAACGAACACCTGCAGGAAGAGATAGTCGACGTCCACGTCGTCGCGGGCCGACTTGCGCACGACCGCGACCTTGCTGGTCAGGGGGTCGGCGCCGCCCAGCCCGTCGATCTGGCGCGGATCGGGCGAGCCCATGATTTCCAGCAGCACGCGATCGCGGTCCGCCGTGTTGGAAGGCAGGTCCTCGGCGAGGAAATAGCCACCCTTCGATGTGCCGCCACGCATCCACATGCAGCGGATGCCGTCAGACATATCGAAGGCCCATCGCCTTCAGCTTGGCGCGCATGTCGTAGATGTCGAGGCCAAGCTCGCGGGCGGCGAGGCGCTGTCGCTTGTTCTCTTCGTTCGCTTCGCGGGCCCGCGCCTTCCCCAGCACAGCGGCGGCGTCGGCGCGCGGCACGATGCACACCCCGTCGTCGTCGGCGATGATGACATCGCCCGGATGGACCAGCGCACCAGCGCACACGACAGGTACGTTGACCGATCCGAGCGTCGCCTTGACGGTGCCCTGCGCATGCACCGCCTTCGACCACACGGGAAAGCCCATCGAAGTCAGATCGCTGACGTCGCGCACGCCGGCATCGATGACGAGGCCGCGACAGCCGCGCGCCATAGCCGACGTCGCCAGAAGGTCGCCAAAATAGCCATCGGTGCAGGGGCTGGTCGGCGCGAGCACGAGGATGTCGCCATCGCTGAGCTGTTCGATCGCGACATGGACCATCCAGTTGTCCCCCGGTGGTGCCGAAATGGTGACCGCGCTGCCGGCGATCCGCGCACCGGCATAGATCGGGCGCATATGCGGCGCCATCAGGCCGGTACGACCCTGCGCCTCGTGCACCGTGGCGACGCCGCATACCGCGAGGCCATCGATCACGGCCGGATCGCAACGCTCGACATTCCGGACGACCTTGCCACTCATTGAGAGCTCCTTTGCTCGGCGGCATGCGCCAGACTAGGGGAGGGGGCCAATCGCTTCTGCGTGGCATGCATAAGAATATGCTAACTTCGCATGATGGATCCTTATGTCCTCAATCTTCGACACCTTGCCGCGCATGCGGCGATCGTGGGGTCGGGCTCGCTCAGCGAAGGCTCGCGCCGCGTCCACCTGACTCAGCCTGCCGTCACCCAGGGGATCGCCAAGCTCGAGCGGCAGCTGGGCGTTGATCTTTTCGTCCGACGCAGCGACGGGATGGAGCCGACCGAGGCTGGCCGTCTGCTTGCGATCCGCGCAGAGGCGATGGGGCGGCTGATCGGCCCGCGGCTGCCGACCAGCGCGCAGGTGCGGGCTTTCGTGGCAACGGTGAAAGCCGGCAGCTACTCGGCCGCCGCCGTCGCGACCGGGCTTTCCGGAGCTTCGCTGCATCGCGCGGTTGCGGATCTCGGCGTGGCGCTCGGATCCCCGATGTTCGAGCGTCGGGGCCGTAGCCTGATGCTCACTCGGCGCGGGGCCGACGCGGCCCGTCGCTTCATGCTCGCGATCAGCGAATTGTCCTCGGCGCTGATTGAACTGGCCAGTCTTGCGGGACGGCAGACCGGGCGCATCGCCATCGGCGCGATGCCGCTTTCGCGCGCGCGTCTGCTGCCGGAGGCGATCGCCCTTTTTCATGCCGAGCATCCGGACGTCCGTCTCTCCATCGTCGAAGGCTCCTATACCGAGCTGGTAGGCCCGCTCCGATACGGGCAGATCGCGATGATGCTGGGCGCATTGCGCAGCGATCCGGGGCTGGAGTTCGTGGAACAGCCTCTGTTCCGCGACGCGCCCGTTATCGTCGGGCGCTCCGGCCATCCCCTGATAGGGCGGGACGAGCGCGATGCCGCTGCTCTCGCGGCTTATCCCTGGATCGTGCCGGCCGAAGGGACGCCGCTCAGAGCCTTGTGGTCGACGATGTTCGAAACGCTTGGCATTCCTGCTCCAGCGGTCGGGATCGAGTGCGGGTCGGTCATCACGATCTCCCAATTGCTGGCCGGGAGCGACTTCCTGACCTTGCTGTCGCCGGACCAGATTGCGATTGAAGTCGGGGCTGGACTGCTGGCCCATATCGGTCGGACGCCGGCCGAGCTGGATCGGACGATCGGCGTCACGACGCGGACGGACTGGCGACCGACGCCCATGGAAGCGCGGTTCCTGGAGACCACAGCGAGCGTCGCGGCGCGGTTCGAAGGAGCGATCATCAGTAAAAAATGATGGGCCCGCACCGCTTCCGATGGTGGACATGGCCATGCGTTGATCTAACCGCCGGCCATGTCGTTCGATGTCGGGCTCATCGGCTTTGGGGAAGCCGGATCATCCTTTGCGCTGGCCGCCGGTTGGCGAGAGCGGGCAACGGTCTATGATCGCAAGACCGACGATCGCTCGACGTGCCCATTCATGCTTGAAGCGTACGCGGCGACGGGCGTCATCAATGCGTTCGGGCTTGCCGGCGCGACAGGTTTGGTGCCGGTCCTCCTGTCGCTCGTCACTGCCGATCAGGCGCTGCTGGTGGCGCGGGCGGCGGCGAAGACGCTCGGACCCGGCACCTTGTTCTGTGATGGCAACAGCGTGGCCCCCGCAACCAAACGGGCGGCCGCATCGTGCATCGAGCGGGCGGGCGGTCGCTATGTGGATATGGCGATCATGGCGCCGGTCAATCCGGCAAGGCTCAGCGTGCCGTTGCTGCTCAGCGGTGCCGCGGCAAACGAGGCGCGGGTGGTGTTGAGCGATCTCGGCTTCGGCAACATCCGGATCGCGGGCGACGAGGTCGGACGGGCATCGTCGATCAAGATGATCCGCTCGATCATGGTCAAGGGCCTGGAGGCGCTCACCGCCGAATGCGTGCTTGCCGCGTCGCGCGCCGGGGTTCTCGATGAAGTGCTGCAATCGCTTGATGCGAGCGAAAAGCCGCGGCCGTGGCGCGAGCGCGCGGACTACAATCTCGATCGCATGCTGATGCATGGACTTCGCCGCGCGGCCGAAATGGAGGAGGTTTGCCGGACGATCGAGGATCTCGGTCTCCATCCCGCCATGACGCAGGGCATCATCGCGCGGCAGAAAGAGATGGGAAGTCTTGGGATCGGCCGGTCGGTCGATGGCCTTGCAGCCAAGCTTAGCCAGATCGAAACCAAGGACACCAAGCCGTCATGACGCTTGTTATCGATTGCCACGGCCACTACACTACCGCGCCCGCAAGCCACACCGAATGGCGCGAGACGCAGAAGGCCAATTTCAAGACCGGCGGCGAGATCGATCCAGCTTATCCCACCGTTTCTGACAACGAGATCCGTGAAACGATCGAAGCCAACCAACTCCGCCTGCTGCGCGAACGCGGTGCGGACATGACGATCTTCAGCCCCCGCGCCTCGGCGATGGCGCCGCATTTCGGCAGCCCCGAAGTCAACCGGGTATGGGCGCGGCGTTCCAACGATCTCATCAAGCGTGTCGTCGATCTCTATCCCGAGACCTTTATCGGGGTGTGCCAGCTTCCCCAGACGCCCGACCTCTCGATCGCCCAGTCGATCGACGAGCTCAGGCGCTGCGTGAACGAGCTTGGCTTCGTAGGCTCCAACCTGAACCCGGATCCGTCAGGCGGCAAATTCTCCGCACCGCCGCTCACGGACAAGGTTTGGTATCCCTTTTTCGAAGCGATGGTCGAGCTCGATGTGCCGGCGATGATCCACGTCTCGGGATCTTGCAACCCGGCGATGCACGCCACCGGCGCCTATTATATCGCCGCAGATACCATCGCCTTCATGCAGTTCATCGAGGGCGATCTGTTCAAGGATTTCCCCACGCTGCGCTTCATCATCCCCCACGGCGGAGGGGCGGTGCCCTATCACTGGGGACGCTATCGCGGCCTGGCCGACATGCTCAAGCGCCCGCCGCTTTCAGAGCATGTCATGAAGAATGTCTATTTCGACACCTGCGTCTATCATCAGCCCGGCATCGATCTCCTGTTTGAGGTGATCGCCGTCGACAACATCCTGTTCGGATCTGAGATGGTCGGCGCGGTACGCGGCATAGATTCCGAGACCGGCCATTATTTCGACGACACCAAGCGTTACATCAACGCGCTCGCCATTTCTGCCGATGACAAACGCAAGATCTTCGAACTCAACGCGCGGCTGGTTTACCCTCGCCTGGATGCGCAGCTCAAGGCGAGGGGGCTTTGAAGAACGTTGCCGCCCCCGATCCTCCAGTTGAGGTGACGCGGGCAAGGCGTTAGCCTCGGCTTGCGGCGCTCATCTTCCTCGCAGCGAACGATCTTCGGAAAACCTGTCGGGTTATCTGACCTACGTCGCATGAACCGCATCTCAAGGATCGGGAAGAGCGCCAGCTGCATCCAAGCCACAATGAGGCAAGAGATCGTGTCCCGGCGTGTGGTGTAGGTTCCGGCGGTAGCGCTGCTGGCCGGA
>CAXTOI010000306.1:0-4849 GCA_964245645.1 uncultured Novosphingobium sp.
AAATATTCCTTTGATCAGATCTATGCGCCGGGGGCCAACGCCTTCATTACCGCCAATCCGACGCAATTCGCCTATTCGGCCGATATTTTAGCACCTGGCGACCGCATCTACGGCTATCTCTCGAACACCTATAATTCGGACTTCGGCATCTTCGGCGATGTGACGCTGCGTCCATTCAAAGGTGTGGAGATCACCGGCGGCGGCCGCTATTTCCACACCGTCGCCAGCGGCACGGTCACCAATTTCGCCGGCTTTGTCAGTGGCAGCCCGACCAACCTGACCGGCAGCGTCGATCAGAAGGAAAGCGGCTTTACCCCCAAAGTAACGCTGAGCCTGCGGCCGAATGACGTGTTCCTGGCTTATGCGACCTATTCACAGGGTTATCGCGTCGGAGGGATCAACCCCAATGCCGGGCTGCTGCCAAACCTGCCGCTGTCCTATCACAGCGACAAGATTGACAATTATGAAATGGGCTTCAAAGCGACGATGTTCGGCGGCAAGCTGTTGGCCGACATCGATGTTTTCAATATGGTGTGGAAGAACATCCAGGCGCGCGAATTCGGCCCGGCTCCGCAATATTATTCCTACGTCGTCAATGCCGCTTCGGCCAGTACGAGCGGCCTGGAAGGCTCCGTTTCGCTCAAGCCGGTGCATAATTTGACGCTGAGCGGCAATCTGACGCTCGAGGAAGGCGCGTTGAGCTCATTCCTCCCGTATGCCTTCACCGCCGGCGGCGGTTACCCGGCGGGATCACCGCTGCCAGGCATCTCGAAATGGTCGGTATCCGACAACATCGATTACGATGTGCCGTTGGCCGGGTTGAAGCCGACGATCAGCCTGGCGCATCGCTATCTGTCGAAGGCGCCGGTCGCCTTTGGTTCAACCGTTGACCGCGGAGATTTCAGTCTGTTCGACGCGCGTGCCGCGATTTCGATATTCGACCATTTTCGCGTGATGGCCTTCGTCGACAATATCTTCAACAAATACGGCGTTCTCAACGGACCCTTCGCTTATAATACGGGCGTAGGTAACAAGCTGTCACTCGTGTCGATCACCCGGCCGCGCACCTATGGGGTAAGGGTCGACTGGTCGCTGTGAAGTACCATTGGCTGCACGCCGCCGCGGCTTTGCTGGCAGCGGCGCCAGTTCATGCCGCACCCGCCACTCCCCCAACCGGCCCGATCACGCCGGCAATGCTGATCCGATTGCGGGACATGCGCCAGTTGGAGATGGCGCCGGACGGGCGCAACGTGGCCTTTACCGTGCAACCGCAGATCGCCACCTTTGCACCGCCGGTCTCGACGATCTGGGTCATACCTGCAAACGGTTCGGCTACGGCTCATGCATTGACCGACGGCGCGCATGCCGACGCCGATCCGCGCTGGTCGCCGGACGGACGCTGGATTGCTTTCACTTCGGACCGGGCGGATGGCGTTGCTCCGGGTGCCGGCCTGGCCTTGCCAACCGCGCGTCAGCCCGTCACCAACGCAGTCGCACCTAAGGGCGATGCCGCGCCCACGGTGTCCTCGCCCCATCCCCGCCAACTGTGGATCATGTCCGCGCAAGGTAGTCCGGCGCGGCAATTGACTCACGCTGCGGCAGATGTCGGCGCCTTTGCCTGGTCTCCCGACGGCAGCACTATCGCGTTTGCCGCGGCCGATGCCGAAGCGGCGGCCGATCCCGAAGCGCCGGTAGTGGTCGATGCGCCGGGCCGGCGCGCGCGGCTGTGGATCGCCGCCGCAACCGGCGGTCAGGCGCGGCCGATCACCGCGCCCGGCCTGAATGTCCTCGCGCTTGCCTGGGCACCTGATGGCCGGCGGCTGGCATTGCGCGTCACTGACACTGCGCGCATCAACGACGTCTTTTATCATGCGCGCCTGGTCGAGGTTGACGCGGCGAGTGGGCGGCTCGGTCCGGTGCTGCTCGATCACGCGGCGGAGGAACCGAGCTACGCGCCCGATGGCCATCGGCTGGTCGTCGAGGAAATCCTCAGCCCTGGCTTTATCGGCCTCGCGCCGCGCGTGATCGATACCGCCAGCGGTGCGGTGATGCGACTTGCGGATGCCTATCCTGGTCTCATCACCGCTGCCCGATGGATGCCCGATGGCAGCATCACGGCGCTGTCATTCGAGCAGACGCGATCCCGGCTGGTGCGTATCGATCCGATCGGTGGCAAGGTGACTGCTGGGCCGGTACTGGACGGCGAGGCCTATTCCTGGTCGGCCGACCGCGAAGGCGGCAGCGTGGCGTTGGCGCTGACCAGCCCGGATCGGCCGGCCGACGTCTGGGTGACCGTCAAGGGCACAGCGCCGCATCCGATCACGACGATCAACCCCGAGGTTGCGCATTGGCGGCTTGGCCGCGTCGAGCAGGTCTCCTGGCGGAGCAGCCGGGATGGCCGAACGATCTATGGCGTCCTGGTGACCCCGCCCGGCTATGTAGCGGGTACCAGGATCAAGACCGTGGTGCAGGGCCATGGCGGCCCGGAATGGGCGTGGTGGTCCGGCTGGCTGGGCAGCTGGCATGAATGGGCGCAGCTGCTGGCGACGCATGGTTATGCGGTATTGCTCCCCAATCCGCGCGGTTCCGACGGCCAGGGCACCGCTTTCGCCCGTGCGGTAAGCGACAACTGGGGCGGCGCCGACTATCAGGATGTGCTTGACGGGGTGGACATGCTGGTTGCGCAGCACATCGCCGACCCGGCGCGGCTGGGGATCGGCGGATGGAGCTATGGCGGCTACCTGGCGGCCTGGGCAGCGACGCACGGCGCGCGGTTCAAGGCGGCGGTAGTGGGTGCAGGGCCGAGCGACATGGTCGCGATGGCGCGGATTACCGACACACCCGATTTCCCGCTGGGCTATTTCGGCACCCTGCCGGCGCATCTCGACGCCTATCGCCGGGCTTCTCCTGCGTTGCTTGCCGATCACGTGTCGATCCCCGTGCTTGTGCTCGGCGGCGCCGAAGACACCCGCGTGCCGCCCACCCTTGGGCTCGAGTTCTACCGGGGCATGGTCATGGCCGGTCAGACAGCGCAGATGGTGAGCTACCCGCATGAGCCCCACTGGTTCCACGATCCGGCACATCAACAAGACGTGGAAGCGCGGGTACTGGACTGGTTTGATCGTTACCTTTGATTCCAAACAGTTCTGGTTGGCCATGAGCGTCTTGCGTTTAAGCGAAGCCGGCTGCCGCCCTTCCATGATCGCCGCGACAATTCAGGGGCGAGATCGCCGATCCGCATCATGTCCGCCAGGCTCCCCGACACTTGCCAGCCGGGCAGCGATCTGCGCCAGCGATCCGGTTTGGACGAGCACGATCTTTTGCAGTGTATGGGCCTAGGCGATCGGCCCGATCAGCCGACCATTCCGATTGTTGATCCGGCTCCGAACCAGAGTATCAGTAGCAGAAATGGTTTCGAAGCACTACCTCAGGTCGAATGGAGGACAACATGCCCAGCTATGGCAAGACCGATGAGGCGATCGCGGCGCTCACACCCGAACAGCGCCGTGTTACGCAGGAGAACGGCACCGAGCGCCCAGGCACTGGCGCGTTGCTGCACAACAAGGAACCTGGCATATACGTCGACGTCGTATCCGGCGAACCGCTGTTCGCCAGCGCCGACAAATACGAGTCAGGCTGCGGGTGGCCCAGCTTCACCAAGCCGATCGAGCCGGCGAATGTAACGGCGAAGCGTGATTGGTCGATGCTGATCCCCCGCACGGAAGTGCGCTCGGCGCATGGCGACAGCCATCTTGGTCACGTCTTCAAGGATGGCCCGCACAACCGTGGTGGCCTGCGCTACTGCATCAACTCGGCCTCGCTGCGCTTCGTGGCGCGGGCCGACATGGCCGAGCAGGGCTATGGTGCCTTTCTCGACCAGATCGCAGAGCCGCCCGCGACTACCGGGCGGGCGGTGCTGGCTGGCGGGTGCTTCTGGGGCATGCAGGATCTCATCCGTCGGCAGCCAGGTGTCGTGTCCACTCGCGTCGGTTACACCGGCGGCAACGTCCCGAATGCCACTTACCGCAACCATGGCAGCCACGCCGAGGCGATCGAGATCGTGTATGATCCGGTGCAGACCGACTTTCGCGCGCTCCTGGAGTTCTTCTTTCAGATTCATGACCCGACCACCCGCGACCGACAAGGCAACGATCGCGGCGCCAGCTACCGCTCCGCAATCTTTTACACGGACGATGCGCAAAAGAGGATCGCTGAGGACACGATCGCCGATGTCAACGCATCAGGCTTGTGGCCGGGCAAGGTCGTGACCGAGCTCTCGCCGGCCAGCGATTTCTGGGAGGCGGAGCCGGAGCATCAGGACTATCTGGAGCGTCTGCCTAACGGCTACACCTGCCACTTCGTGCGCCCGAACTGGAAGCTGCCGCACCGCGCCCAATTTGCGTGATGCGCGCATGACGTCCGATGATTATGCGCGATCGATCCGGAGCTTGCCGCCGTTGTGGCTGAGGCCGGATTATAGCGCACAATGGTGCAGACCCCGAGTAGGTCACTCGCTGAACCTGTGCCGCGTATGCTGGGGCAGCGTCATTCCGCGATGTGGCGCCAACCTCATCGGCTATTTCGCGCCTCACGAGGGCACAACGACTACCTATGGGATCTACTCGATCGCCAATCTCACCGCGTATGAGGCGTATCGTGCTCGCATAAAGACCGATCCACTTGGCAAAGAGAATTTTCGCGCTGAGCCAGCGCGAGCGGTTTATCCGGCGCGAGGATCGCCAGTTTTTCAAGCTCGCCTCCCGCACCTAAAGCAGCGTAAGAAAGACACAAGGAGAGAGCGATGCCGAGCACCGAAGAAAAGCTCGCGAGCTTCCGCAAGCTACACGAC
>CAXTOI010000307.1:0-4836 GCA_964245645.1 uncultured Novosphingobium sp.
GGGGAGTAATTGGTCAAGCCAGGCCGGTGTTACTGTGAACGCAAATTGATGATCGTCGACATGATCTGCGTGTCGGTGTCGATCGCCTTGGCATTGGCCTGGAAATCCTGCTGCGCGCCGACCAGCCCGACGAGCTGCGACGACAGATCGACGTTCGACCCTTCCAGCGTGCCCGACAGCAACGCCCCATAGTCGCCGGTCCCGGCCTGCCCGAGCACCGCAGCCCCGCTGTTGCCGGTCGCGGTCCAATTGGCATTGCCCATCTGCTTGAGCCCGGTATCCTCGGGAAAATTGGCCAGCGCCACTGCGCCGATATAGCTGGTGCTGCCATCGGAGTACGAAGCCGAGAGCACGCCGCTGCCCGATACCGTGATGCCGGTGTAATTCGCTCCCGCCGCGTTGGTCAGCGGCACGGTGCCGGTGCTGGTGCTGCCGGTCGAGGTCACCGTGCCGGTGGTATCGACCGGAAAGGTCTGGACCAGCTGGTCGGAGCTGTCGATCAGCTGGCCGGCACCGTTCAACGTGAACGAGCCGTTCCGGGTATAGTCGACCGCGTTCGATGTCGGCGATTTCGTGACGAAAAAGCCATCGCCATTGATCGCCAGATCGAGCGCGTTGCCGGTCTGCTGCATCGAGCCCAGGGTGAACTGCTGGGTGATCGCCTGAACCCGCGAACCCAGCCCCACCGTCAGCGCCGGATCGGTGGTGAGCGAGGCGGAGATGATATCGGCAAACGATGCGGTGCTGGCCTTGAAGCCATTGGTGTCGGCATTGGCGATATTGTTGGAAATCACGTCGAGATCGGTCTGCGCATTCTGCAGGCCATTGAGCGAGGTATAGAAGGCCATGAAGGTGTCCTTTCTCTCAGGTCAGGATGCGGTGGCGCCGGACGCAGCAGCGGCAGCCGCCGCGGCTTGCTGCGCGGCCAATTGACTCGCCCGGATCGAATCCAGCGTGTTCGAGATCGTGGTCAGCGTGGTGTCGCCGGCATTGGTGCTGGAAAGCTGCGAGAACGTTGCCAGCTGCGCGACCATGGCGGTGTTGTCGGTCGGCTGAGTCGGGTCCTGATCCTTCAACTCGGTGGTCAGCAGCTTCAGGAAATCGGCCTCGCCCAGGCTGGCGTAAGGCGAAGTCGATGTTGCCGTGCCGGCGGTGCCGGAATTGGCGCTTACGGCGGACGTGCTGTCGGTCATTTTAACCTCACGGTGTCGAGAATGAGCTGTTTGGCGGTGGAAACGGCTTCGACCAGGTTCTGATAGGCGCGTGAGCTGTCGAGCATTTCGACCATCTCGGCGTTTTCATCGACCGGCGCGGTCCAGACATCGCCATTGGCGTCGGCCAGCGGATGCCCGGGATCGTGGACGCGGTTGGGCGGGGCGGTGGACCGCCGAATCCCGGTGACGCGCACCGTGGACATCCCGCTCGCCTGGTCGAGCTGCTCGGCGAACACCGGCTGCAACGGTCGGTATGCGGCATCGGCGCTGCCCGCAACCGCCCCGGCATTGGCCAGGTTCGACGCCGAGGCATTCATCCGCACCATCTGTGCAGACAGCGCCTGTTGCGCGACATCGAAGACGGACAAGGGGCCTGCCATCCTATTCGCCCTTGATCGCGCGGGTGATGGTGTCGACCCGGCCCGAAATGAACGCCAGCGTGGCCGAATAACTCACCGCGTTCTGGCCGAAGGCAAGCTGCTCCGTGCCCATTTCAACGGTATTGCCATCGAGCGACGGCATCACCGGCGCCCGGTATTGTGTCGCATTGGACATCGCCTGGTCAGTGCTCGCGCCCGACAGCTTCGCCTTCAGCGCGGCGGCGAAATCGATGTCGCGCGCCTTGTAGCCGGGGGTCGAGGCATTGGCGATGTTCGACGTCAGCAAGCCCATGCGCTGCGAACGCAGTTCCAGCGCGGCGCCATGGATGCCGAACAGGGTCTGGTTGAGGCCAGAGTCCTTCAGGATTGCGTCGCTCATCGGCAGGCTCCACGGGTTTGTCTGGAAGTTGCAATGGCTATGCCAGATGGCGAGCGCTGCGATTCCAGCGGTTTGCGGCGGTCGTCCGCTGCTTGCGCCGGCAAATTTCTGCCGGACGCGGCAAATTGGCGTCCGGGCGGCTTCAATACCTACGCCGATTGCCGTCCTGTTCGATCAGGAGGAAACCCGGCATGGATTTGCTGTCATTTGCGGATGCAACCAGCGCCGTCATCGTGTTCGGCGGCACGCTGGTCGCGACTGTGCTGCGCTGCGGTTTTGGCGAGTGCATGGCCGCCCTGCGTGCGCTGGCAGCAGTGATGAAGCCGCGCTTCGACGGCGCGCGCGTGCGATCGCGGCTGGCGGCGCAGATCCAGGATATCCAGAAGCATGGCTTGATTGGCGCCAGTCCGCGCCACTGTGACGATGCGGAATTCGACGAAGCCACCGACGCGCTGATCGGCCACCGCTCGCTCGATGCCTTGTTCGCCGCGCATGACGTGCACAAGGCGCGGCGGACGGCGCGGACGGCGCGTGCTGTCGGCGCATTGGCGCAGGCGGCCGAGCTGGCGCCGGTGCTAGGTCTGGCCGGAACACTGATTTCATTGGGCAAGCTGCCCGCCGATGGCCTCGATCGCGGCTCATACATGGCGGCGATCGCGATGGCGGTGCATGCCACATTATATGGCCTGATCGCCGCCAATCTGATGCTCGCACCGCTGGCCCGGCTGGTGGAGCGCCGCGCCGCCGGCGAGGAAGCCGAGCGCCAGGGGCTTGTCGATTGGCTGGCGCATGCGCTGGCCGCCCCGTCTGCCGCGCGTTCTGCCATCGCGGCATGAACGGCACCGCCACCACCGGCGCGACATTGATCGGCTGGCAGACGCTGCTCGCCGATCTGTCGCTGATCCTGTTCATGGTCACCGCCGCGAGCATGCCGGCCAGCCGGACCAGGGCGACGCCCGTGCCCATGCTCACGCGCAAACCGCCATGGAACCCCGCACTGGGCGAACCGCTGGCCGTGTGGCGCGCCGGCGGATCGCAGACGCTGGCGCAGTGGCTGGCCGCTCAGCAGCCCGATGACCGGCAGCAACTGACCATCACCGCGCGCTACCGCCCAGGCGCCGAGACAACTGCATCGGCGGCAGCGCAGGCGCTGGTCGTTCAGGCCGGGACCATGGGCAAGGTCGCGCGCGTGATCATCGCACCAGCCGCCGCAGGCGCCGGGGACGAGTTGCTGGCCGGTCTGGCATATGATCAGGCGCCCGATGCCGGACCGGCACAAGGCTTGCGTGCCGATGCTGACAAACCTTTTACCGGGACCCCGCCATGACCTTGTTCGATACCGTAGCCCTCGGCGCTCGTCAGCATGGCGAGGTATGGAGGGGGCCGCTCGTCCGGGTGATGTTCGACCGGGATGATAGCAACCACCGCCGACCCTCTCCTCTGGAGAGAAGGGGCTTCAGGCGGCTTCGGCTTCGGCTTCTAATTCCCCTCCTCTCCAGAGAAGGGGGTCGGGGGGTGGTGGCTTTCTTCTCGTTATGCACCTTGTCGGCCTTGGTGTGGACCGCCCCGGCAATAGCCGCCGGCTTCACCGATCCGGCCACCATCGATCGCGAAGTCGCCGCCTTCACCGGCACAGCTATCGGGGATATCGGTAGTGCCGCGCCGGTCGATCGCCGCTTGCGCCTGGCGCCTTGCGCCACACCGCTGGCCCTGAGCTGGCGCGGCGACCGGCATGAAACCATCTTGGTACAATGCCCCGACAGCGGCGGCTGGCACCTGTTCGTGCCGATCCACAATCCAGGTACGCCATCATCGGGCGTGGCCGCGGTGGCTCGCGGCGAGGAAGTGACCGTGGCGATCACCGGCGACGGCTTCACCGTGTCCCAATCCGGCGAAGCGCTGGAAGGCGGCGCGGTCGGCGACTGGATTCGGGTCAATCCGGCAAAAGACGCCAAGACCGTAAGCGAGCCGATACGCGCCCAGATCGTTCGCCCCGGCCTGGTGGCGGTGCTGCTGCCCTGATCTTGGCAACCGCATCGTACCGACCGTATTTTGCCGTCGGGCGGCAAACGCTTGCCCCGCCCCCTTAAACCCGGCAGGCGCCGGTCGTCCTTGGTGAAGTCAAGCCAAGGAGCTTCGTGATGTCCAGCATTGCCGGCCCCGGCATCGGTTCGGGACCAGTCCTCGAAACCGCCGCTGTGCGCGCAGTCGGCTCTGCCGATACCGGCGCCGCGCAGCAGCCAGCGACACAGGGCAGCGTCGGCACGCCGACCGTCCCGGTCGCGATCGGCTCGGTGCTCGATGCGGGCGCCGCCCCGATCGACCAGGACCGGGTGGCAACGATCCGCAAGGCGATCGCCGATAACAACTATCCACTGGTGCCGACCAAGATCGGCGATGCCATGATCGCTGCCGGAATGCTGCTGAGGATGGCGAAGTGACCACAGGCCGGATGACGACGGGGGACCTGCGCGACGCGCTGCGGCAGATGGTTGCCGTGCTGCAGAGCGAACGGCAGGCGCTTGCCGGTCTCGACCTCCACGGCATCATGGGCTGTGCCAACGACAAACAAGCGCTGTGCACCCGCCTCGATGAAACCGACACCGCGCTGCTCGATCAGGAATGTCGCGGATTGCTCGATGCGGCGCGGCGGCTCAACGAAGTCAATCGCCAAGTGCGCAACCTGATCGCTGCCAATGTCGCGGCCCGGCTGGAAGCGATCACCGGCGGACCGGCGCTGTACCGCGCACCCAACCATTCCGCGCCGGCTTATGCCTATGCGTTCGGCGGCCGCGCCTAGCGTCTTTCCAGACGGATGAAATCACCAGAAGGCTCCCCTCCCCAGTGGGGAGGGGCTGGGGGT
>CAXTOI010000308.1:0-4835 GCA_964245645.1 uncultured Novosphingobium sp.
GTGCGGAGCCTGGGGCTATGCGCTCGGCTGGATTTACCGCAAATTTGCCACCGAACCGCAAACCCCGTTTCGAATTGTAGCCTATGTAATTTTTCTGGCTTCGATGATCGTCGGGCTCCGCGATGGCGGACTGTTAACGGTCGTGCGGCAGAACCTATTTTTCATGGCACCGATCGTGCTGTGGATCTTCTTTGCCCGGCAATTCGGCGTCACCTTCTCGGCGCAGGCGCGCCGGCACTTGGCTGCCGCAACTGCCTCGGGCGAGACCAGCCGTAGCAATGCACCGTCAGCGCAAGCATCGGCGTTTGGCCTGCCTCCTGCCGTGGCGAGGCGGCGCGCTGCGCTGGCTGCTACCCGGACACCGGCCGCGCCGCCCAGATGATCGGCCGCGATGGCCAGTGGTCGCCTTCAAAGCCGGTGTCGCGCAGCGACAGGCGGGAATTTTCTGACTGGAGCGACTTCTGCCGCGCGGCAGCGGCCACGCTGGTCACGATCAGCCATGCCCGCGACGTGCTGATGATCGATTATCCGGGGCGACGATCGTGGCTGCCGTTTTATGCATTTACCGGCTTTGGCCATTCCGGGGTAATCGTCTTCTTTGTGCTTAGCGGATTCTGGATCAGCCGCGCGGTGCTACGGCGCATCGACGACGCGTCGTTCTGGCTACCCTATGTGATAGATCGGTTGTCGCGGCTGGGCATAGTGCTCGTACCGGCGCTGATGCTAGGCGGCTTGCTCGACACTGCGGGCACCGTTTGGTTGCATCTACCGCTCTACCAGGGGCTGACAGGTGCCCACAGCCTGACGGAACATGTCGCAACCACGCTTACGCTGCCGGTGTTGCTGGGCAATCTCGCTTTCTTGCAAACGATCGCAGTGCCGCCCTGGGGTTCGAACGGGCCTTTATGGAGCCTGGCATTCGAGTTCTGGTATTACCTCTGGTTCCCGGCGATTGCTCTGCTCGTCCACCGCCGCCGGTTATCGCTCACGTTGCTGGCGCTGCTGATCGGGGTGGCCAATCCGGCGATATATTGGGGTTTTGCCAGTTGGCTGGTTGGCTGGCTATTGCTGCTGCGCGTTGAAGCGGCGACTACCGGACCGATCCATCGTCTCTGGGCGCTACTTGCCGCCGGCCTGTTTGCGGCATCGCTACTGAGCACGGCGACGATCCGCCAAAGCTGGACCGACTTCCCCCTGGCGATCAGCTTTGGCCTGCTGCTGCTGAGCTTGGTCAAGACGGCACTGCCATTTCCGCAAGTTCTGGCGCCGGCCGCGGTTTATGGGCGCAAGGCAAGCTTTTCGCTCTATGCGATCCACTTCCCGATCGTGGCCTTGGCTGGAGGCTGGATAACGGCGCGCGAGCGGTTGGCGCCGAGTCCCGTGGCGTTCTTGCTGGTGCTCGCAGTGACCATTTTTTGCCTGGTCGCCGGCTGGCTGTTTGCACAAGGCAGCGAGGCACTTACCCCGCGCTTGCGCAATTGGCTGCGGCAGCGCCTGCTGGTCGAGAAGCAGCCCAACCCTTTGTTCGACCGGTAAATCGGTGTGAAAGTCGCGGTTTTCCACCCGGGTACACAGCACAGCTGGCAGACCGCGCTGGCGCTGCAACAGCAAGGCAAGTTGGCGTGGTACGCCACGTCGATCTTCTACCAGCCAGCGCGCTGGCCCTATCGGCTCGAGCGTTGGCTGCCCGGCGCCGTAGGCGCCTGGCTAAGCAAGGAATTCAGCCGGTTCAGCCAGCCCCGGCTGGACCCCACGCTGGTGCGCACGTCGGGCGCAGCCGAATGGCTGGAACGTCTGGTGGCGCGAGTAGGATGGCTGACGCTGGCCCGGCGCATAGACGACTATGGCAATCGCCGCTTCGTCGGCCAGATTGCCGCCGATTTGCGCAGCAGCGAGCGCTTCGCCTTATGGGGTTATAATGGGAGTGCGCTGACGACATTCGAACTGGCCCGCCAGCAAGGCCGCATTTGCATCCTCGACCGCACGGTCGGCGATTACCAAGCGTACAATGCTCTCATGGATCAGATCGCGGAGCGCTACGGCGAGTGGTTCCTGCCGGCCGAGCGCCATATACCGCCAGCGCAAATCGCCGATGCAGCACGCGAATTCAAGCTGGCCAATGCAATCCTCGTTGGCAGTCCCCATGCCGCCGAAACGATACGCCAGCGCCAGTCGCCTGACATCGCCGCCAAGCTCACCGTGCTACCCTATTGCTATGACGAGGAACTGTTCGCCGCCGCGCCGGCGCCCACGCCGATCAAGCCCGACGAACCGGTGCGCCTGCTGTTCGTGGGCCAGGTCAATCCGCGCAAGGGTATCCATCATCTGCTCGAGGCGATCATGCGCATTCCGGCATCGCTGGCGACGTTGACCATCGTCGGCGAGTTGCGCGTGCCGCGCGCGGTGTTCGCGCGCTATGCCGATCGCATCACCTATCTGCCTACCGTGCCGCGCGCCGATATCCCGGGGATCATGGCGCAGCATCATGTGCTGGTGTTTCCCAGCTACTTCGAAGGCTCGGCGCTGTCGCTGATCGAAGCGCTGGCCGCCGGGCTGGCGATCGTTCAGACGCCAGCTGCCGGCAATGGCGTAACCCCCGAAACCGGGTTGATGCTCGAACGGCCTGATACCGAACTGCTGCACGCCGCATTGCTCGACGTCATAAGTGACCGCGACCGGCTGCAGCGCTGGCGCGTAGCGGCGCAGGCCGAAGCACCACGCTATAGCTTTGCAAATTACCGCGCAAACGTTGCTACACTGCTACAGGGAATGGGCATTTGATCTAGCGCCACGCTTTGCGATTGCATTTACTCGGGTCAGCCAGCCTGCCGCGTTGGACAGCGCGCGCGCCCGGTTATTCAGGCTAGAGCTTTATGCGTTTCCGTCGAATCGCATGAAGCTCTAGAATCTTTGTTTTCGCGCGATTTATCGCGAAAAACCGGTACCCACTTTTTCGCATCACGCTCTAGCAGGAACCAGTCTGATGAACGCCAGCATCGCGTCACAGGTTCGCCGCCAATTGTCACGGGCGAAACTTGCCCTCCAACAAAAACTCAAACTGCCCGTGCGCCATCGCTATGCAAATTTTACCATCCTGCTGCCGGCCGAGCATCTGTTGCCGGTCTACCAGCGCGAGCATCCGCGGTACGATCGCTTTTTGCCGCATCTGGTCGGGGCCCTGCGCACCGATTCCACGATCATCGACGTCGGCGCCAATTGCGGCGACACCCTGGCTGCCATGGTCGAGCGGAATCAGCAGGCGACCTACGTCTGCATCGAGCCGGATGCCGGGTTCTTTGCCTATCTGCAGATCAATATCGCGCGAATGCAGTCGAGCCTCGGCCAGCTTTCGGTCCATGTCGTGCAATCGCTGGTCGGCAAGAGCGTGGGCGATGTCACCCTGGCAGGAAGTGGCGGGAGCCGGCATGCGGTCGCGGCTGATGCCGTCGCGGCTGGCCATTCTTCGGCAACGCTCGACAGCATCCTGGCTGCGCTACCGCCGCTTTCGATCGATCTGTTGAAAAGCGATGTCGACGGCTTCGATTTCGATGTCATCGATTCGGCCGAAGCCTTGCTGAACACGCAGCATCCGATGCTGTTTTTCGAAAGCTATTGCGACAGCGAGGCGCAACTGGCCGGGTTCATCCGGACAATCGGCTGGCTGGAAACGCTGGGCTATCGCCATTGGACTGCCTTCGACAATTTCGGTACGATCGTGCTGCGGACCAGCGACGCGGGGCTGATCGTGCAATTGCTCGACTATGTCTGGAAACAGAACCGGCAATTGGCGACACGAACGATCTATTATCTCGATGTGCTGGCCTGGACCGATGCGCATGCGAGCCTGATCGAGCGCGTGCTCGATAGTTATTAGAGTATTACCCACTGACGGCGCGTCGGTATTCGGCAAGGCTCTAGCCTCCACGATGCCTTGCCCTGCTTGGGCCGAGGCGGATTTGTCCTGCAATTTCGCCGCCATATCGCCAGGCAGCGGCCAGCGCACCCCGCGGGATCAGCCGGATGCGATAGCCGAGCCGCCACACGCAGATGACCATCACCGCCTCCTGCAGCACCAGCGCGGCGGCCATGCCGGTGATGCCGACCCGCTGCACCAGCAAACCGCCTGTCGCGATCGCGATCGATCCGGAAATGAGGAAGTAATAGGCAAAGCCGGCGTGGTGGTTGATCGACATGATCAGGTTCGACAGCGGCACCCAGCCGGCGTTGAGCAGCATGCCCATGACCATCAGCGCCAGCAGCAGGAACGAGGGATGAACGAGGCCATGCGTCCATATCGCGATAAACGGCTGGCCCAGCGCCAGGATGCCGACGGCCGCCGGCACGACCAGCGCGGCGGTGAACATCAGATTGAGCAATACCAGGTGATCCATACCCGCCCGATCATCGATAGCGGCCAGCACGGTGTAGCGCGGCATCGAGGCGAAGTTCAGTTTGAAGGCGAATTGCAGCGCGGTGCGGCTGAGCGTGCGCACCGCAGTGAACGCCGGCACCGCCGCCGGGCCGCCGATCGCGCCGATCACCACTACCGCGCCCTGGATCGTCACCGCATTGGCGCCGGGCAGCACCAGCGCCGCCATGGCCGGCGCGAACAATTCGCGCAATTCGGCGCGGTCGAGCCGCCACGGCACATGCCGCATCCAGCCGGCGCGGCTGATGACGTATAGATTGAGCGCCAACGAGCCCGCCAGCCGAGCAAGGAAATAGGCCCAGGCGACGCCGGTCAGGCCATAGCCCAGTATCGCGGTGGTCAGCGCGCAGATCGCCTCGACCAGGATGATGCTGTGGTGGATGCCCATGGTCGGCGCATAGGCGTC
>CAXTOI010000309.1:0-4825 GCA_964245645.1 uncultured Novosphingobium sp.
GTCCGGCCAGCAGCGCTACCGCCGGAACCTACACCACACGCCGGGACACGATCCTGGCTCGTCCATGGCCTGAACGCAGCCTGCACTTTATTGGCCCGGACTAACGCGTTGGGTAGCCGCCGGTTCTAGCATAGTGCCGGCGATACTAGGCGTTCGCGCCTTTGAACCGAAATTGCGCCCCGGCAAATACTCACAATTACCCGATCACCGCAGACGCTAGCCCGGCGGACGATCGCGGGAGCTCGCGCGTCGATAAATGAGACGGATAACAAGGTCAGATTATGATTGATGGTGATTTCAGCTGGTGGCCCAGCCGACGCGCGGTGCTCGGTGGCGGTGCAGCGCTGACGTTGCCAATAAACAAGGGCAGGGCAGCGCCCTCGATAAAGCGATCGAAAATACGCGCGATCACCGCTTTCATCACGATCGATCGAGAGGGTTGCGAGCGTCAAATAAGGGGCGCGGTGGATTTCTTGCGGCGAGCGCGATCAACGTTCACCGGAGCGGGTTTCGAAACGCAGACCATTCGGATCGCTACGCAGCCGTTCCCCGATTACGTCCAGGGGCTCAATCAAAAGAGCGCGGTCGACTTCATTAGAATGTTGAGCAAGCTCGCCCACACGTACGATTTCTCGCTAAGCATCGGACCGGCTGCTATGCCCGGGCGCCGCAATGATGCAGGCGTTGAAATATTGGTCGATGCGCTCCGTGACAGCGCGAACGAGGCCAATTCGACGATCATCGTAGCCGACGACCACGGAGTTGCGTGGGACCTCGTCGCTCAAGCCGGTCACGTCATCCAGCGGCTCGGGCGGCCTGGGCCTCAGCCGCGCGCGAATTGCAACTTTGCAGCTACGGCAATGCTTCAACCGTTCTGCCCGTTCTTCCCCGGAGCGTGGCATGGCGGCGGAGGCGCGAGCCGGTTTTCGATCGGTCTGCAGAGCGCGGACCTTGTCGCGGACGTGTTCGCTCGCCGGGTTCCCTTTGATGCCGTTGGAGCAATCCTTGGCGAGGAATTGTCGAACCAGGCTCGAGCGGCGGAGATCATCGCAAGATCCGTCGCCGGCAATTTGCTTTATGCGGGAATTGATCCGACTCCCGCACCGCTTGGGTCTGTCTCCATCGGCGCTGCGATCGAGAGTCTCATCGGTGCGCCTTTTGGCTCGCCGGGCACCGAACGGGCTTGCGCTATCTTTACCAGGGCGGTGAAAGCGGCTGACGTTACTCATGTCGGGTTCTCAGGTATCATGCTTCCCGTGTTGGAGGACCAGCGGCTGGCGCAACGCTGGAGCGAGGGCCGCTATACGAGCGATTCGATACTCGCTTATTCGGCTGTTTGTGCCAGCGGCCTCGACACCGTCCCTTTGCCGGGGAGAACCTCCGCTGACGAGATTGGAGGACTGGTTGGCGACGTCGCGACCCTTGCCTTCAAATGGAACAAGCCGCTCGCTGCGCGGCTTCTCCCCGCCGCTGGACGCGAGGTCGGTGACACCGCGCGATTTGGCGGCGATCTGCTAAATGAAGCTCGGATTCAGCCGCTCGCTGGCGCAGTTCGGACCTTCTGACCAAACTCAGATATCACCTACTAATGCCTTTTATCCTGCGGCTAGGTCGAGCCTTCTGAGATCAAACACCGAAGCGGCGGAGGCCGACCCGAAGCGCCGCGCGCGGCACAGGGCAGGCACCCGTTATTCGCTACCCTAGTCGTTCCAGTACAATCTCATCGGGTTGGTGACGAGCAGACTGTGGCGCAATGCCTCGGTCGGCGCGATCCGTGGGATCATGTCGACTAGCGCGCCGTCGTCGGGGATCGCATCCTGCATGTTGGGGTGAGGCCAGTCAGTGCCCCACAGGCAACGGTCGGGATAATCGGCGACCAGCGGCGCCACCGCGCGCGCGAACGCGTCCCAGGGCGGCCCGGCGGGATCGAGCCGGTCGGGGCAGGTCGCCTTGAAATGGACGTCTGGGCGGCTGTCGAGCAAGGCACGAAACGCACGCATGTTGGCACCGTCGGGTCCCTGGCCCACGTCGGGGCGGCCCATATTATCGATCACCAGCGGCACCGGGATGGCATCGAGGAAGGGGCGCAGCTTGGCGAGGAGGTCCGCCTCGAAATAGATGACGACGTGCCATCCGGCGGGCAGCCGCGCCGCCGCTTCCAGGAAGCGGTCCTTGGGGGCATCGTCCACCAGCCGCTTCAGGAAGTTGAAGCGGATGCCCCTGATCCCGCCTTCGTGCAGCGCGGCCAGCTCGGCCTCGCCGATACCGGGATCGACCACCGCGACGCCGCGCGCGCGGCCGCTCGAGCGGGCGATCGCGTCCAGCGTGGCGGCGTTGTCGGTGCCATGGCAGCTCGCCTGGACGATGACGTTGCGCGCGAAGCCCAGCCGGTCGCGCAGGGCGAACAGCATCTCCGACCCGGCATCCTGCGGCAGGTATTTCGCCTTGGCGCTGAACGGGTGCAGCGCCTGCGGCCCGAACACATGGCAATGCGCGTCGATCGCGCCGGCAGGGGGCGTGTAGCGCGGTGTGCTGAGATCGAGCGTCCAGCTGCGGACGCGGCCCTCGGCATCCAGGCTCATGCGAATATCCTTCCGTCCATCAGCTTGCGCGCCGTGCGGAGCAGCGCCGCGCTGGTCACCGTGCCGGCGTCGTCCACCGCCAGCACACAGGTCATTTCCCCGGTCGGATGCTCTACCGACAGCGACTGGCGCGCGCCGCCGGGCACCGTGGCGACGGCAGCGGCGGCCGATCCCTCGACCAGACAGGCGGTTGCGACGCTGACCGCGCCCAGCACGCCGATCGTCGCATGGGCGCGGTGGGGAATGAAGCTGCGGACGCTCACCGCCGCCATGCCGGGGCGGGGCGACCAGCATCATCTTGGGGACGCTCTTCGCCACGACGTCGCCCAGGTTCATCATCGGCCCGGCGGCCCGCCGGATCGCCTCGATCCGCGCCTTGAGATCGGTCGCGGCGTCCAGCGTCTCGCGGTCCTCATAGCCGGTGGCGCCGACATCGGCCGCCTTGATCACCACGCACGGCATCCCGTTGTCGATCAGTGTGCAGGCGACGCCCTCGATCATGTCGACCGCGTTCCCCGTCGGCAGCAGCGCGCCGCACGACGAGCCAGCGGTGTCGCGAAACTCCAGCGGCACCGGCGCGGCGGTGCCGGGCACGCCGTCGATCCGCGCCTCGCCGGCATAGGTCACGCGGCCCTCCTGCGTCGCGCAGGTCGCCACCGCGATCTGGCTGGTATTTTCCATGAAGATCGCGACCGGCGTCTCGTCGCCCGCCGCCGCGACCAGCCCGCGCTCGATCGCGAAGGGGCCGACGGCGGCGAGCATGTTGCCGCAATTCTGGCTGGCGCTGACGATTGCCCCGTCGACGAACACCTGCAGAAACAGATAGTCGACATCGACCCCCGCGCGGGCCGAGCGGCGCACCACCGCGACCTTGCTGGTCAGTGGATCGGCGCCGCCCATGCCGTCGATCTGGCGCGGATCGGGCGAGCCCATCGCGCGCAGTAGGAACGCGTCGCGCGCCGCCGGATCGGCGGGCAGGTCGTCGGCGAGGAACACCCCGCCCTTGGAGGTGCCGCCACGCATCCACATGCAGGGGACGCCCTCCAACTCACTCATAACGAAGCCCCATCGCCGCCAGCTTGCCGCGCATGTCGTAGATGTCGAGGCCCAGCTCGCCCGCCGCCAGCCGCTGGCGCTTCGTCTCCTCGTTTGCCTCCCGCGCACGCGCCTTCTCCAAGACCGCCGCCGCGTCGGCGCGCTTCACCACGCAGACGCCATCGTCGTCGGCGACGATCACATCGCCCGGATCGATCGCGGCGCCGGCGCACACCACCGGCACGTTGACCGAGCCGAGCGTCGCCTTCACCGTCCCCTGCCCGAACACCGCCTTGGACCAGACCGGAAAGTCCATCTGCCTCAGGTCCCGCACGTCGCGGACACCCGCGTCGATCACCAGGCCCCGGCAACCCCGCGCCATCGCGCTGGTGGCAAGCAAGTCGCCGAAATAGCCGTCCTCGCAAGGGGACGTCGGCGCCAGCACCAGAATGTCACCGGCGCGCAGCTGCTCGATCGCGACATGGACCATCCAATTGTCCCCCGGTGGCGCCGAGATCGTCACCGCCGAGCCAGCGATGCGCGCGCCCGGATAAATGGGCCGCATCCGGCTGGCGAGCAGGCCGATCCGACCCTGCGCCTCGTGCACGGTGGCGACGCCGACCGTCGCGAGTCCGTCGATCACTTCCGGCTCGATACGGCGAATGTTACGGACGACGCGTCCCGCCATCAGCGCTCTCCTCAAATTAGGCTTGGATACTTGGCGCGCGCGCCGATGTGTCGCCAATCACAACTGGCCGGCCAGATAAGTTTTTGCTAATTCCGCACGCATGACGCTGCATCCGTCCGACCTGAATCTGCGCCATCTTCGCGCGCTGGAGACAATCGTGGCGCAGGGTAGCATGAGCCGCGCAGCGCAGGCAGTGGGCCTCTCCCAGCCAGCGCTCACCCAAGGGCTCGCCAAGCTCGAGCGCCAGTTCGGTCTCATATTCTTCGATCGCCGCGCCGACGGTGTCCGCCCGACCGCTGCCGGACAATTACTCACCGAGCGGGCAGAAGCGGCGTTCGGCCACCTCGCTACGGCGCTGCGCAGGGACAGCCAGAAGGGCGGCCGAGGCTTCGGCCCCCCCGACTGGCTGATGACCGCGACGCAGATACACGCGTTCCTCGCACTCGCCGAAGCAGGCAGCTTCACCGCTGCCGCCACCGCGACCGGGCTCGCCCAGCCGGCGCTGCACCGGGCGGTGCGC
>CAXTOI010000310.1:0-4810 GCA_964245645.1 uncultured Novosphingobium sp.
GTCTTCAACAACTCATTGGCAATCTCGCGAATGCGATCCTTGAGCTTCGCCCGCCGCCGCTGCCACGCCTCGCCGCCCAGCCGGTCGAGCGCCGCCGTCCCCGCATCGTCGCTACCGAACCGCGTCAGCACGTCGATATTTTCGACCGGAATATACAGTTTGTCGCCGCCCGCATAAGTCAGCATCACGCAATCATGCGGCGATTGCCCGACCGGGATCGACTGCAACCCCTCGTAGCGCCCGATGCCGTGTTCCATATGCACGACCAGATCGCCCGGCGTCAGCGCCGCCAGTTCAGCCAGAAACGCATCGGCGCTTTTCCGCCGCGTCTTGCGCCGCACCAGCCGGTCGCCAAGCAGATCCTGCTCCGTCAGCACTTCCAGTTCGGCGTTGGCAAAGCCGGTTTCCAATGGCAGCACCAGCGCCACCGGCCGGCCCTTGGCCGCCAGCCCCAAAGCCTCCTGCCAGCTATCCGCCAGCGCCGGGGCAGGGGCCATAGCCTCGCCCAGGATCGCCGCTATCCGCGCTCGGCTGCCGCTGGTATAAGCCGCCAATATCGGCTTCTTCCCGGCGCGGCCGACAGCATGCAGGTGCCGCGCGGCCGTTTCATACATGCTGGCGGGTTTGGTATCGACGCCGCCATGGGCGGCTTGGGCGCCATGCGCAGCCGAGGCCCGCTCCGGCGTGAAATCCCGCGCACTGGTAAAACCGAAGTCGATAACCGTATCACTTTCCGGCTGCGCAAAGATATCTGCCCGATGGATCGGCCACCCTGCCAACCGCTGATCCAGCTCACCACGCGACAAATACAGCGCCGCCGGATCGAGCGGCCGATAGCTCCCCGGCTTCTTCCCCGAAGTCTCGGTGCGCGCCGCATGATAATCGGCAATGTCGGACAATCGCTCGTCTGCCGCCCCCAGCGCCGCATTGTCAATCAACAGCACATCGCCGGGCGCCAGATGGTCGAACAGTGTCGCCACCCGCTCTTCGAACAGCGGCAGCCAATGCTCAATCCCTGCCAGCCGCCGCCCGTCGCTGACCGCCTGGTACAGCGGATCGCTGGTGGCATTCGCGCCGAACGCCTCGCGATAGCGCGCGCGGAACCGCTTGACGCTGTCCTCATCGAGCAGCGCCTCGCTAGCCGGCAGCAGCAGATGCTGGTCTACCGGCCCGGTCGATCGTTGCGTGCCCGGATCGAACAGCCGCAACTGCTCGATCTCGTCGCCGAAGAAATCGAGCCGCAATCCGCCGTCCAGCCCCGAGGGATGAATATCGAAAATTGCTCCGCGCACTGCATATTCGCCGGCATCGGCCACGGTGTCGGTGCGCGCATAGCCCTGGCGCTGCAACAGCGCGATCAGGCTCTCGCGCCCTATCTCCATCCCCGGCTTGAGCAGCCGCACCGATTCGCGGATGCGGAACGGCGTCAGCACCCGCTGCAGCACGGCGTTGATCGTGGTGACCAGCAGCTTCGGCCCGCCGCCCGCCGCCTGTAAGCGATGCAGCGCCGACAGCCGCGCCGACGATACCGCCAGCGCCGGGCTGGCGCGATCGTAAGGCAGGCAATCCCAACCCGGGAACTCGATCACGTCCATTTCTGGCGCGAAATAATGCGCCGTTTCGGCAATCGCCCGCATCGCCGCATCGTCGGGCGCGATGAACACCGCCCGGCCTCCTTTGCTGGCGCCAGCGCGCGCCAGATCGGCCATCACCAGCGGCTGGCTGCCCCGCGCGATGGATGACAGTATGAGCGGCTGCTTGGCGGAAAGGATACGGGCAAAATCAGGCATGGATCAGGCGACGCCACAGGCTAATGCCCCGCGCGCCGGTCAGCGTGCGAGGGCAGAGAAGAGCGCGGCTCATAAAGCATCGGGCGAAAAATCAGGAACCGGTTTCTCGCTAAAATCGATGCGCATACAAACGCACGAACGGCAACGCTCGCAAGTCAGCGCGCGATCGCAACGTAATCGAGCACCTGCATTCGCGTCATCATCGGCCCGTCGAATGCCGGAGGAATCGCCATCGTGCCCAACGCCCAGGCCATGATATCGACATCGTCCTCGTCGATCAGCGCCTCGAACCACACCAACTCGGCCTCGTCCCACCCGCTATGAAACCGGTCGAAGTAGCAGCCGATCATGTAATCCGCTTCGCGGGTGCCGCGGTGCCAGGCTCGGAATTTCATACGGCGCAGGCGTGAGTCGAGTGCGAGTTTCATTTTACGACCGCTAGGCGAGCGCGACGCGGCAAACAAGAGCACGATCTTCCTTGAGACGGGGTGGGCGCAGCGTAGCAGGTCTGTCGACCATCCGTTGACAAATGTAAGCGAAAAGCTTACAAGCTTTCATGATCCGCAGCTACCGCAGCAAAGCCTTGAAGCGGTTCGCGACCAAGGGTGATGGGTCGAAGTTGCCGGTCCAGAACCCGAACCGGCTGCGCCGTATGCTGAGCGCGCTTGATGCGGCAAAAGTGCCTGAGGACATGAACCTGCCGGGCTATCGTTTTCACGGGCTCGCTGGAAATCCTCAGCGATATGCAACGGACGCCAGCGGGAACTATCGCCTGACATTCGGGTGGAAGAGCCGGATGCGATAGAAGTCGATCTGGAAGATTATCATTGATGGAGATACCGATGACCAATGCGATGACCGCCGGGCTTACCCCGACCCATCCCGGCGAAATTCTGCGCGAAGATATCCTGCCCGCAATCAGGAACAGTCGGGCAGACGTGGCGCGCCTGCTGGGCATTTCGCGCCAGCACCTGTATGATGTGCTGAACGAGAAAAAGCCGGTCACGCCCCGGATGGCGCTGCGTCTGGGGCGCATGTTCGGCAATACGCCCGATTTCTGGCTTCGTCTTCAGCAGGAATACGATCTGCGCACTCTGGCGTCGGCCATGGCGGATGAACTGGCTGCGATCCCGGTGCTCGAGGTGGCGTGAACGTCGGATCGCGGCCGCTGATTACAGCTCATCTGGCGGTTTCCATGAGCCGCGCTATGAACCCCCATGCGCCCCGAACTCCTCAACCCGCTGTTCGCCGAGATCGCCGGGCTGAAAGGCGTTGGCCCCGGCCTTGCGCGCCCGCTCGAGCGACTGAATCTCACGCGGCTGCGCGATCTCGCCTATCATCTCCCCGATCGCTTCGTCAGCCGCCGCGCAGTCGCCAATCTCGACGAGGCCAGCGTCGGTGAACAGGTCGTCGTTGCACTCACCCCGCAGGAATATCGCAGCAGCGCAGGCCGCGGGCCGCTGCGCATTCTGGCGAGCGATGCCATAGGCAATATCTGCGCGCTCACCTGGTTCGGCCGCATCGGCAGCGGCGCCAAAAAGCAATTGCCGCTGGGCCAGAGCCGTTGGATCGCCGGCCGCCTCGATCAGTATGGCCAGATGCTCCAGATCGTTCACCCCGACCATATCGCGGAGGAAAGCAGCGCGGCGCTGGGCCAATTGATTGAACCGGTCTACCCGCTCGCCTCGGGGCTCACTCAGGGTCGGCTCGCGACGCTTATCGGGCAAGCGCTCGCGATCCTGCCCGCTCTGCCCGAATGGATCGAACCCGGCCTGCTGGCAAAAATGCAATGGCCCGACTGGCACGACGCCATGAAGCTTGCGCACCGCGCCGAACATGCCCAGGCGCGCGATCGCCTCGCCTACGATGAACTGCTCGCCAATGCGCTGGCGCTCATGCTGGTCCGCGCCGCCGGCAAAGCCCGCCGCGGCACCTCGCTCCAAGGCGACGGCCACCTCCGCGCCAAACTGCTACTCCCCTTCGCCCTGACCAACGCCCAGCACCGCTCGATCACCGAAATCGAAGGCGATCTCGCCCAGGCCGCGCCGATGCTGCGCCTCCTGCAAGGCGATGTCGGCTCAGGCAAAACCGTGGTCGCGCTCTCGGCGATGCTGATCGCGGTCGAAGCCGGCGCGCAGGCAGCATTCCTCGCCCCCACCGAAATCCTCGCCCGCCAGCATTACGACACGCTGTCACGCTTGCTCTCCGGCACCGGCGTCACCATCGCCCTGCTCACCGGGCGGGATAAGGGACGCGCGCGCGAAGCCATCCTGATGGGCCTGCTGGACGGCAGCATCGACATCGTCATCGGCACCCACGCGATCTTTCAGGACAGCGTCACCTACCGCAACCTCGCGCTTGCGGTGATCGACGAACAACACCGCTTCGGCGTCTCGCAGCGCCTGCTCCTGACGCAAAAGGGCAAGCGAACCCCTCACTGCCTGGCGATGACCGCCACCCCGATCCCGCGCACGCTGACACTGGCGCAATATGGCGAAATGGACGTCTCGCGGCTCGACGAATTGCCCCCCGGCCGCCAGGCGATCGACACCCGCGTCGTTGCGCTCGACCGCATCGGCGATGTCATCGGCGCATTGGCCCGTCATGTCGAAGCCGGCGGCCAGGCCTATTGGGTCTGCCCGATGGTCCGCGAAAACGAGACGGCCGACCTCGCCGCCGCTGAGGCCCGCTTTGCCGAACTGCAATTGCGCTTCGGCGACGATGTCGTGCTGGTCCACGGTCAGCTCCGCCCCGAGGCAAAGGACGCCGCTATGGCCCGATTCGCTGGCGGCCAAGCGAAACTGCTGGTGGCCACCACGGTAATCGAAGTTGGCGTCGATGTCCCCAGCGCCACGCTGATGGTGATCGAACAAGCCGAACGCTTCGGCCTTGCTCAGCTCCACCAGCTGCGCGGCCGCGTCGGCCGCGGCGCCGACAAATCGATATGCCTGCTGCTACGCGGCGCCATGCTCACCGAAGTCGCCCGCGAACGCCTGGCCCTGATGCGCGAAACCCAGGAC
>CAXTOI010000311.1:0-1503 GCA_964245645.1 uncultured Novosphingobium sp.
ACTCGCAAGGCTATGATCCATAACACTTTCAGAGTTTCGAATCAGACTCTAAGAAAAATCGCTGCCGGCGTCGATTGAACAGGATGAAGTTCTTTCCGTCCGAACAGCACTCAGCGCGAAATAGATCGTCCCGGTGACCAGCGGTGCGACCAGCCAGCCGACATCGACGCCGCCGAGCCGGCGCGCGATCGGACCGGTGTACAGCGCGCTGGCAAGGAACGGGATCTGGGTAAGGATGCCGGCCGCATAGGCCACCGCCGCCGGCAGCGACAAGCGGCCGTAGATGCCGCCGTCCGCCTCGAAGAAGGACGCAATGTCATAGTGGCCCTTGCGAATGACGTAGAAGTCCAGAAGGTTGATCGTCGCCCAGGGCGCCAGGACCACCATCAATTCGATGACGAAAGCGATGAAGCGCGGCACGAAGACATCGGCGGAAACGGTGGCGACCGTGAGACAGCCGGCAAGCACCAGCGCCGACAGCACGATGCGCGCGCGCCGACGGGGCATCCACGCCGCGACGAACGTCTGCGTCATGGTGATGAGCGACAGCACCGCGCCATACATGTTGAGCGCATTGTGACTGACGATGTTGAGCACGAACAGGATCATCAGCACCGGGCCCAGCAGGCCGAGCGAGGCGCCGATCGCAACCATCGGATCGGCGTTGATCGGCGCAGCCGCCACCGCGATTGCGCCCAGCGAGAAGGAGGCCGCAGCGCCCAGCGCGGCACCGGCAAAGCTGGCAAGGAACGGCGCACGGATGCCGACCGCAGGCGGCAGGTAGCGCGAATAATCCGAGGTGTAGCAGGCATAGGATATCTGCCAGACCGCGGCGAGCGAGAACATCGACAGCCAGCCGAGCATCGTGAAATGACCGGCCGTCCACACCCCGGCCGGCATCGCCAGCACGAGCTTGGCGGCGGCCAGCAGCAGGCTCGAGCCCATGAACCAGATGCCGATCCGGTTCAGCAGATGAATGACATTGTAGCCGAGGATGCCGATCCCCGCCGCCGCCAGCGCCGCGCCGATGGCGCCCAGCGGCAGCGCGATCGCCGGACGCAGGGCATGGATCGATCTGGCGGCCAGCACGATATTCGAGGTGAAGAAGCCGAGGTAGATCAGGGTCGCGAAGATCACGACCAGCAGCGCACCGTAGCGGCCGAATTGTCCGCGGCTCTGGATCATCTGCGCGAGCCCCATCTGGGGGCCCTGCGCCGAGCACGCGCCGAGCACCAGCGCGCCCGCCAGATTGCCGAGGAGGATCGCCCAGATGCCCCAGACCAAGGGGAGATGATAGACCTCGACCGCCATTGCGCCGGTGACCACCGGCAGCGGCGCAATGTTGGTGGTAAACCAAAGCGTGAAAAGATCGCGGACGCGGCCATGGCGCGCCGCCAGCGGCACGAAGCCGATGCTGTTCTCCTCCACCATCCCCTGGCCTTCAGCCGGACTTGCCATGCGGGACGGTTCCTTATAGTTGAAACAGGATTGTTTCGGTATACC
>CAXTOI010000311.1:1513-4795 GCA_964245645.1 uncultured Novosphingobium sp.
GTATTTTGGAGCGGCTTTCAGCGCAAGGGTCAAGATTGGCGAATCGGAAATTTGCCGGAAAGGGACGTTCGATGAAATTCTCGCTGTTTTTGCATATGGAGCGCTATGACGCTGCCATCTCGCATCGCCAATTGTACGAGGAGCTGCTGCAGCTGTGCGATCTGGCGGAGCAGGGCGGCCTGCATAAGGTGTGGATCGGCGAGCATCATGCGATGGAATATACCATTTCGCCCAATCCGATCGCGCTATTGGCGGCCATTGCGGAGCGGACCACGCATCTCAGGCTCGGTGCCGGCACGTTCGTTGCACCGTTCTGGCATCCACTCCGCCTGGCGGGCGAAACCGCGATGCTCGACGTGATCAGCAATGGCCGAGCCGAGATCGGCCTGGCCCGGGGTGCCTACCAGTTCGAGTTCGATCGCATGCTCGGCGGCGAGTCGGCGAACGCCGGCGGCAAATATCTGCGCGAGATGGTGCCCGTCATCCGCAAATTGTGGGAGGGCGACATCGCTCATGATGGCGAGATCTGGCAATTCCTGGTGTCGACCAGCGTTCCCAAGCCAATCCAGCAGCCCACGCCGACGATCTGGATCGCCGCACGCGATCCCGACTCGCATAATTTCGCGGTCGCCAACGGCTGCAGCGTGATGGTGACGCCCTTGTTCAAGGGCGATGCCGAAGTCGAGGACCTGACCCGCAAGTTCAACGATGCCTGCGCCGCAAATCCCGCCGTGGCTCGGCCGCAGCTGATGGTGCTCCAGCATGCCCATGTCCATGCCGGCCCGGACGACTGGCTGCGCGCGGCCGAAGGCATCTCGTACTTCTATCGCGCCTTCGGGACATGGGCCGGCAACAAGACGCCGCCGGTCAACGGCTTTCACCACGACGTGCCGCCGCTCGACGTCGGCAAGTTCCCCGACCTCGCCCCGGAGGCGATCCGCAGGAACATGATGATCGGCACGCCGGACGAGATCATCGCTCGCCTGAAGGGCTATGCGGCAATAGGCGTGGACGAATACAGCATCTGGGTCGACAACAGCCTGACCTTTGCGGAGAAGCGCGATTCCATTCGCCTGTTCATCGACCAGGTCGCGCCGGCGTTCGCCTGATGCCGAAAGCCTATTGGATCGCACGGGTGGATGTGACCGACCCCGAGGCTTATGCCGGATATCTGGCCTTGGGCGCTCCCGCCCTCATCGGCAACGGCGGCCGCATGCTGTCGCGCGGCGGACAGGCGATCGCGCTGGAAGGGCCGCGCCCGCACCAGCGCAATGTCGTGATCGAATTCGATAGCATGGCCGCGGCGCTGGCCTGCTACGATTCGCCCGATTATCGCGCCGCCCGCGAACAGCGCAGCGGCGCGGCGGATGTCGAGATCCTGATCGTGGAAGGCGTGGATGTATGACGACGAACGAGCCCGAACGAAGCGCCCGGTTCGACCGTGGGCTGGAAACCCGCCGCGCCGTCCTGGGCGATGGCTATGTCGACAAGGCGTTGGCCGGCGCCGACGCTTTCAGCTGGCCGATGCAGCGGCTCGCTACCGAATATTGCTGGGATGAAATCTGGAATCGACCCGGCCTCGACCGGAAGAGCCGCAGTGTCCTCAACCTCGGGATGATCGCCGCGCTCAATCGCCCGCACGAGTTCAAGGCGCATGTCCGCGGCGCATTGGCCAACGGCTTGAGCCGCGAAGAGATCGGGGAGATCCTGCTGCAGATCGCCGTCTATGTCGGCATTCCGGCCGGCGTGGACAGCTTTCGCCTCGCTCGCGAAGCCTTTGCGGAGATCGACGCTGCGGCGGATGCTGTCGATGGGTCGAAGGACAAGGACAGTAGATAAGACTTGGGGCCATCGCCCCAAACCCCGCTATTTGGTATCGCAAAGCTCCGATGCTGCGCGAGCTTGCGACGCCGCGGGCTTTATGGCCGCTGCGCGGCGGAGCGCAACAACGGCGAGCTGCGCGACCAGATTGCTGGAAGCGCGAGGGTAATGGCCTTAGGCGCTAACTTACCTCAATTTTCTTGCATCTTTTCCTTGCCGTTCTCTCTTGAAGTAAGCGCGAGAACTAAGGGCTTTGTTATCAGCTGCGTCTGCCTGACCCGGTAATCTGCCGCGAGCGCCTAGCGCATCACGAAGGGATCGCCCATCGGCTGTTCCGACAGATTGACCCACACGGTCTTCGACTCGGTATAGTCGAGCACCGACTGGATGCCGCCTTCGCGCCCGTAGCCGCTGACGCCGTAGCCGCCGATCGGCGCCATGGCGGATACCGCGCGGTAGGTGTTGATCCAGATGATGCCGGCGTGAACGTCCCGCGCCAGCCGGTGGGCACGGGCGATGTCCCGGGTCCAGATGCCGGCGGCCAGCGCGTAATTCGTCCCGTTAGCCAGCTCCAGCGCTTGCGCCTCGTCGCTAAAACGCATGATCGCGGCCACCGGGCCGAATACCTCGTTCTGGACAATGTCTAGCGCAGCGTTGTCGCAGGCTATCAGCGTCGGCGCGTAAAACCACCCTTCCCGCTCATCCGGCCGCCGGCCGCCGGCCAGCACGGCGGCGCCTTGCTCGACCGCGCGCGCCACCATGGTCTCGACGATGTGGAGTTGCTGCTGGGTGGCCATCGGGCCCATGTCGGACGCGGCATCGAGCGGATCGCCGATGCGAATCCCGGCGATCCGCTCGGCGAGGGCCGCGACGAACCGATCGTATACCCCGGCCTGGACCAGCAGCCGCGATCCGGCCACGCAGCTTTGCCCCGACGCGGCGTAGACGCCGGCGACCGCACCGTTCACCGCGCCTTCGAGATCGGCGTCGTCGAAGACGATGTTGGCGGACTTGCCGCCAAGCTCCAGCGACAGTTTCGCAAAATTGTCTGCAGTCGCGCGAATGACCTGGCGCGCAGTCTGCGGACCACCGGTGAACGCCACCCGGCGGACAAGCGGATGGCTGGTCAGCGCCGCGCCCGCGCCGCCGCCCAGCCCGGTGACGACATTGACGACACCATCGGGGAAGCCGGCCTCCTTTACCAGCGCGGCGAAGCGCAGGATGCTGGCGGACGCATGTTCGGACGGCTTCACCACCAGCGTATTGCCCGCGGCCAGCGCCGGCGCGAGCTTGATTGCGGTCAGGTAAAGCGGGCTGTTCCACGGAATGATCGCCGCCACTACACCCAGCGCAACCGGCACGGTAAAGGCGAACATATCCGGCTTGTCGATCGGCAGCGTGCTGCCTTCGAGTTTATCGGCGAGCCCTGCTGTGTAATAGAAGAATTCGGGCAAATAAGCG
>CAXTOI010000312.1:0-4793 GCA_964245645.1 uncultured Novosphingobium sp.
CGCGAAGATGACAACGGCGCTGCTCGATCGCCTGACGCATCACTGCCACATCGTCGAAACCGGCAACGACAGCTTCCGCTTCAAGGTCAGCACGGCCGCAACAAAGGGAAGAAAGGAGAGAACCAAAAGATTCACATCAGTTTGACCCTCAAACCATATATTCACCCGGGTCAATTATCAGTGCAAAAACATGGTCAATTCTGGGATCTCCCGCACTTTGCGTGCTGCCCACTCGTCTTTTGCGGATCGGGTAATCACATAAGAAGAAACACCGCCTCTATCGAAAGCCATCCTTGTCTCAATGCATCTTGCCCCTGATCCCGGCCGGCTTAGTGGTCACCCAAGTCGAGCCAAGCTCCAACCAAATTTCCATCATGACCAGCCCGCGTCAGGAAGCGGCGCAATGCCCAACTTGCGCTCACCTGTCTCAACGCGTGCATAGTCGATACCAGCGCACGCTTCGTGATTTGCCCTCGCAAGGTCGGCCCGTGACGCTTCGCGTGCGGGTGCGTCGCTTCCGCTGCCTTAATCCGGCTTGCTCGCGGCAGACCTTCGCTGAACCTCTTCCCAGTACGGCGCAGCGACAGGCGCGGCGAACCGAACGACTGGGCGATCTGCAGCGTCATCTCGGACTGGCGCTTGGCGGTGAAGCCGGTACGCGTCTGGCCCAGCGGCTGGCGATGCCGATCAGCGCGGACACGCTGCTGCGGCTGATCCGTAAAGCCAGCAATGATAATGAGCCACCGCCCGCGCCGCGGATCCTTGCCGTCGATGACTGGTCGTGGCGTCGCGGTCGCTGTTACGGCACTATCCTGGTCGATTTGGAACGCAATGCTGTTGTTGATCTTCTACCTGATCGGCAGGCTGAGACCTTGGCAGGATGGCTGCGTCAGCATCCTGGAGTTGAGATCGTGGCCCGCGACAGAGCCGGTGCTTACGCCGACGGTGCGCGCCAAGGGGTCGATCGCCAGTATGCCGCGGTCCGGCAGACCGCCAAGCAACTCGCCGCAGCGTTGCCTGTGCCAATCGCGGTTGCGCCCGTGCCGGACAGCCCCAAGCCGACTGCTGCAACCCGGCGCAGTCAGGCGTCCTATGCCCGTCGGCAGAGACGCTATGAGCAAGCCGCTCAGCTCCGCGCGGCCGGTGTCTCCCTCTCACAGATTGCCATCCAGCTCGGTGCCGAACGCAAAACAATCCGACGCTGGCTGCGGGCTGGTCGTGCCTCACTCTGGCGTCAGCCGCAGCGCGAAAGCAATTTGGCTGCCTATCACGATCGCCTCGAACGACGCTGGGCGCAGGGCTGCCACAACGCCGCCCAGCTTTGGCGTGAACTCGTCGATCTTGGCTTCACTGGTCGGCCTGGAGCTGTGCGGAAATGGACGCAGCGGGCCAAAGTTGCGATGGCGACAGCCGTGGCAATGCCATTGAAGGGTGGTCAACAGCGAATGATCGAACCACCGGCTCTCGTGACCAAGACTGGGATGGACGCCCCCAACGGCCAAGCTCCGTCCAATCGACAGGTCGCACGCATGCTGATGGTCGACAGGGATCGGCTGTCTGAGACCGAACGAGCCTTTGTCTCTGCTCTACTGCTGCGGGCTCCCAAGCTGGCAGACGCCATCGCGGTTGCAAAACGGCTAAATCAACTGCTACGCCGTAACAGCAAAGACACCCTGGATGGGGTGCTCGCTGATGCCGTCGGTACATTACTGGAAGAGTTCGCTGCCAGCCTGCGCCGTGACATTGCCGCTGTGCAGGCGGCTCTCGATTTGCCATGGACGACGAGCCCGGCCGAAGGCCAGATCAACCGGCTTAAGATGGTCAAGCGGACCATGTATGGTCGAGCCGGTTTTCAGCTTCTTCGTGCCCGTGTCCTACATGCGGCATGACCCTGCAACAACAGCACGCAAAGTGCGGGAGATCCGAATGTTGGCCCAGCAGTGCTGGCGAATTTTGGCCCACCCCCGGCCCCTCAACCTAGGGTCGCCTCGATTGGATCGGGGGACCTGTCGTGGACTGGAGAGCCAAAGTGGATTTATTCGAGCAGCTTCGTCGGGAGCATGAATTTGGTATTGGTACGATCGCGGGTGTTGCCGCGAAGTTCGGTGTTCATCGGCGCGTCGTGCGCCAGGCGATCGGCAGTGCACTGCCGCCGAAGCACCGCTACCCGATCAGGACCAAGCCGAAGCTGGGCGCGGTGGCAGACTTCATCGACAAGGTGCTCAATGAGGACTGCGCGGCACCGCGTAAGCAGCGCCACACCGCCCGGCGGCTGTATCGCCGTATTCTGACGGAGTTTCCCGACGTCACGGTCGCTGAGTCGACGGTGCGCAACCACATCCGTGAGCGCAAACATCAGATGGGTCTTCTGCGGCGGGAGACATTCGTGCCGCAAAGTTACGGTTGGGCGCAGGAAGCGCAGGTTGACTGGTATGAGGCCTGGGTCGACCTCGGCGACGAGCGCACCAAGGTCCAGATATTCGCCATGCGCTCGATGGCTAGCGGGGCGGCCTTCCACCGCGCCTATCTGCACGCGACGCAGCAGGCCTTTCTGGAAGCGCACGAGCATGCCTTCGCCTACTTCGGTGGCGTGTTTCCGCTGCTACGCTACGACAACCTGGCCAGTGCGGTGCGCAAGATCCTGCGCGGCTATCAGCGCGAGGAGACGGTGCGGTTCATGGCGTTCCGTTCGCATTGGCGGTTTGCTGCCGAGTTCTGCACGCCTGGTGAAGGACACGAGAAGGGCGGCATTGAAGGGGAAGGTGGTTATTTCCGGCGCAACCATCTGGTGCCGGTGCCACATGTCGCCAATCTTGACGCACTGAACACCCTGCTGGTGGCGGCCTGTCGTGCTGACGAGGCTCGGGTACTCACCGGGCGTAGCGAGACGATCGGCGCGGCGATGGCGGTTGAGCGCGGCCACTTGCTGGCCTGCGCAACCGAAGGCCTCGACCTGGCCGAGATCGTGTTCCCGCTGGTCGACAAGCAGGGCTGTGTGACGGTGAAGACCAACTTCTACTCGGTGCCGATCCGTGCAGGCACAAGAGTGGAGGCACGCGTTCATCCGCTGCATGTCGAGATCTGGCATGCGGCTCGACTGGTCGCACGTCATGAACGCTGTCATAGCCGCCGTCAGCATGTCCTTGACCTCGAGCATTACCTCGACGTGCTGAGCCACAAGCCCGGCGCGTTTGCGGGATCCAAACCGTTGGCGCAATGGCGCGAGGCGGGCCGCTGGCCTGCCTGTTACGACGAGCTCTGGACGCGGTTGCAAAGACGGCACGGAAAGCAGAACGGCACCCGTGCCATGGTGGCTGTGCTGGCGCTGGGGACGGAGTTTGGCCACGACCGGCTGTGCACGGCGGTCGCCGCCACGGTGTCGCTGGGTGCCTGCGACGTGGCGGCGGTGCGGTATCTGCTGACCGAAGCCGGGCTGCACAAGGCCAAGCCCGAGTTAATCGATGTTGGTGTGTTGGCTCGTTATGACCGTCCGCTGCCTGATCTTGCCGACTACGACACGTTGTTATCGGGTCCCTGTGCAGGAACAGCATGATGGCCGAGCTTCAGGACCATGCGATCGGCCAGCACTGCAAGGCACTGCGGATGCCGACGATTGGCACGCAGTTCGCCCGCCTGGCCGATGCCGCCGCGCGCGAAGGACAGTCCCATCTGGGTTACCTTGAGGCGTTGCTGGCGGCTGAAATGGAAGAGCGGGAGAGCCGCGCCATCACCCGCCTGCTGCATGAAGCGAGGCTGCCGCGAATGAAGACGTTAGATGGGTTCGAGTTCGACCGCTCCGGCGTCTCGGCTGCGCAACTGCGCACGTTGGCTGAGGGTGATTACATAACCAAAGCGGAGCCGATCCTGCTGGTCGGCGAGGCTGGCACCGGCAAAACCCATCTCGCGACCGGCTTGTGTGTCGCCGCATGCCATCAGCGGCGGCGGGTGCGGTTTACCACGGCGACAGCGTTGATCAACGAACTGGTGGAAGCAGCGCATGCCAACCAGCTCAGTCGAGCCTTGGGCCGGTGGGAACGGCTCGACCTGATCTGTATTGACGAATTGGGCTACGTGCCGCTTGCGGAAACTGCTTGCGAGTTGATGTTCCAGGTGATTGCCGACCGGGCGGAAAAGGCGGCGGTGATCGTGACCACCAACCTGCCGTTCTCCGAGTGGTCGCAGGTGATCCCCAATCCGCGGCTGTGCAAGGCGTTGATCGATCGGCTGACGGACCAGGCGCATATCATCACCACTGGCGCCGACTCCTATCGGTTCCGCCGCACTTCGGCGCAGCGCAAGGCCGCTAAATCCTGATGAGAAGGAGCGAGAAATGACGCCGATCTGCTGAGCCTGGCCGCGGCTAGGCTCAGCAGATCAAAGACACCGGGGGTGAGCCAGAATTCATCAGCACAGGTGGGCCAATATTCATTGTCACGGCCACTCATCAGACAGGTTGATTTGCCACGGCTGGCCTTTAGTCAGCTGCCGTCCGCTCAGCCGTCCCTTGCGCATCCATTTGAACACGGTCTGCGGCGTCACGCCGAGTGCCTCGGCTGCACCTTGCACCGAGTAACTGCCATCCCGCCAGCGCAATGGGTTTGCGTCAACGCCGTTGATCTTGACGGTGCGGATATTCCAACGCTTGCGGCAGAGATGGACGTTCTCGCCTACAAACGGCGTATTGCGTGCGGTGCTGATCCCATCTGCGTTGAGCGCCGCCGCGATCTCGCGGTCCATCATGCCGGTGGCGTTCAGCTCCCTTATCCGCCGCTCCAGCTCCGTCGCACTGGCAT
>CAXTOI010000313.1:0-2376 GCA_964245645.1 uncultured Novosphingobium sp.
CCCACACCACAACGTGCACATGACGGGGGTGTGGGGCGATGCCCCCACAATCTTCCCCTTAATCTTAAATTTAACCTAAGCCGCCTGCCGGGCCCTGTCAGTAGCCTCCAAATTCAGCATCTCCGCCAGCAGAAACGCCAGTTCGATGGATTGCGCAGCGTTCAGGCGCGGATCGCAGTGGGTGTTGTAGCGGTCGGCGAGGGTGTCGTTAGTGATGTCGATCAGGCCGCCGGTGCATTCGGTGACGTCTTGGCCGGTCATCTCGATATGGACGCCGCCGGCGTGCGAGCCTTCGGCGCGGTGGACCGCGAAGAAGCCGCGCACTTCACGCAGGATGCGCTCGAACGGGCGAGTCTTGTAGCCGCTGCTGGTCTTGATGATGTTGCCGTGCATCGGGTCGCAGGACCAGACGACGGTATGGCCTTCGCGTTGCACGGCGCGGACCAGTGGCGGCAGGCCGCTTTCGACCTTGTCGTCGCCGAAGCGGCTGATCAGCGTGATCCGGCCAGCTTCGCGCAGCGGATTGAGCGTGTCGAGCAGCTTGAGCAGCGCGTCGGGGGTCAGGCTCGGGCCGCATTTCATGCCGATCGGGTTGCCGACGCCGCGCAGAAATTCGACATGGGCCGAATTTTCAAAGCGGGTGCGGTCGCCGATCCACAGCATATGGGCAGAGCAATCGTACCACTCGCCGGTCAGCGAATCGCGGCGGGTCAGCGCCTGTTCGTAAGGCAGCAGCAGCGCTTCATGGCTGGTGTAGAAGTTGGTGCCCTGCAATTGCGGCACGGTGGTCGGATCGACCCCGCAGGCGGCCATGAAGTCCAGCGCTTCGCCGATGCGGTCGGCGGTGTCGGCGAATTTTTCGGTCCACGGGCTGCGCGCGATATGGTCGAGCGTCCAGCGATGCACCTGGCGCAGATTGGCATAGCCGCCGGTCGAAAAGGCGCGCAGCAGGTTCAGCGTCGAGGCGGACTGGCTGTAGGCGCGCAGCATGCGTTCGGGATCGTTGCGGCGGGTGGCCGGATCGAACTCGATGCCGTTGATGATGTCGCCAAGGTAGCTGGACAATTCCACCCCGCCCTGCGTCTCGGTCGGCGCCGAGCGCGGCTTGGCGAACTGGCCGGCCATGCGGCCCAGTTTGATCACCGGTTGCTTGCTGGCAAAGGTGAGCACCACCGCCATCTGCAGCAGCACGCGGAACGTGTCGCGGATGTTGTCCGGGTGGAATTCGGCGAAGCTTTCGGCGCAATCGCCGCCCTGCAGCAGAAAGCCCTTGCCGGCGGCGACATTGGCCAGATCGGCTTTGAGAGCGCGTGCTTCGCCGGCAAAGACCAGCGGCGGAAATTTGGCCAGCGTCGCCTCGACCCGGCCGAGTTCCCCGGCATCGTCGTAAACCGGCAAGTGGCGCGCTTCGGCCGACTTCCAGCTTTGCGGGGTCCACGGCGACAGACTGGACACGAATTTTGCTCCTTTGACGAAGCGCGGCCCATACTCCGGCCAGGGGCGGAATGCAAAACCGCGGTATATAACCCTCTTCCCTGAAGGGGAGAGGGCGCTATTTCGGCAGCACTTCGATCCGGTAGGCCTTGTTCTTGACCAGATATTTCTGCGCCAGCGCCTGCATCGCGGCAGCCGTGGTCTGGGTGGAGTCGGTCATCACCGTGGCCAACCCACGAAAGCGCTGCGGATCGAGCGTGGCCCCTTCGAGCTGCCACATGAAGAAGCCCGTTCCGGTGGCGGCGCGGTTCAATTGCTGGCGCATCGGTTCCAGCACCAGCGCCAGTTCGTCGGCGGTGGGCGGCTGGGCGGCGAGATCGGCGGCAATCTGATCGACCACGGTAAAGAAGCGCGCCGCATTTTCCGGTTGCAACTGCGCGACGGCAGTGATCGTGCCGCCATTCGGCAAATCCAGCGGCCAGCTCGACGAGACCTGCGGGGCATAGCTGGCCCCCAGCTTCTCGCGGATCGCCAGCAGCAGCCGGTTGGAAAACAGCTGCGCCAGTATGTCGAGCTGGCGCGACTCGCGCAAGCCCGCTTCGCCGCCGCCGGTCGGCCACGTCACCACCACCGCTGCCTGATTGGCGTCGCCATGGTGGGTCAGGATCAGCGGCGCAGCGGCCGGTGCCGGAAAATGCACTGGTGCGGGCGGCGTCCGCGTTTCGCTGCGAGCAGGCAGCGCGCCGAAGGTACGCGCCAGCGCGGCGATCGTGGCATTGCGATCGACATCGCCATAGACCTGCACTTCGATCGGGCCCGAGGCCAGGATCGGCGCCCACACCTTGCGAAACCCCTCCGGCGTGGCTGCGGCCAGCTCGCTGGCCGAGGGTGCGCGGAAGCGGGGGTCGCGGTCGCGTTGCAGGTAACGCAGATCGCGTTGCA
>CAXTOI010000313.1:2386-4789 GCA_964245645.1 uncultured Novosphingobium sp.
TTGCAACACGCCGTCGGGAGAGGCTTCGGCGGATTCATATTGCAGACGCGCAACCGCCTTGGCGCGTTGCACCGGCGCTGCATCCCAGCGCGGCTGCGCCAGCTTTTCGGCGAACAGATACAGCTGGTCGGCCAGATCTTCGCGCCGCGTATCGGCAGAGAACTGGAAGGCGCCATCGCTGATCGAGAACTCATACCCCAGCTTGCGCCCGGTCGAGATACGGTCCAGTTCCTCCTGGCCCAGTTTCCCCTCGCCCGAACCGACCAGCGCCAGTTCGGCCAGCGTAATGTATGGTGCATCGCCGGGTGCAAAGGCGCTGTAGCCGGCGCCCCAGCGCACCTTGACCGCCGCGCGACCTGGATCGTCCTGCGTCGGCCATAGCAACACCTTGACACCATTGGCGAAATTCAGCTGCTCGATGCCGAGCAGGCCGGAAGGCATGGCCTTCACCAGTTTGCCGGGCTCGCCGATCGGCGACAGGTCGGCAAAGCTGATCGGCTTGCCATCCCGGCGGTCATGCGCATCGGGCTGGACCGGGGCGAGCAGCGCCGTGCGCAAGGCACCGGCATCGGCCTCGCCGGCGGCGGGCGTCACATAGATGGCGTGAATCGCGGTGCCGGAAAACAGCTTTCTGGTATGCTCCAGCACGGCTTGCGGCGTTATCATCGGCACCGATTTTCGGAAGATGTCGAGCACCACCTCGGGCGCGGCGACCGTCTCGTGAATATCCAGCGCCTGCACCAGATCGTCGGCCAGCTTGCCGCCCGGCTGAAGCGTGCGCTGCTGCACCAGCGATGCGAAGGTCACGTCGATCTCGGCCACTTCGCGCGCGATCTCATCTGCACTGGGCGGGCGTGCCAATGCATCGGCAATCACCTTGCGCACATCCTTTAGCGCCACCGGCCATTTCGCGTCCAGCGGCGAGATACTGACGAAGGTGCCGTCGACCGAGCGGCTGACATTGTCTTGCGAAATCTGCGCGTTGAGATACTCGCCCCCCGCCCGCGCACGTTCCTCCAGCCGGCGATTGATGATCGCCTGCGCCACCTGATCGATCATCAGGCCTTCGTTGTAGGCGACCGTGTCGTGTTTTTCATGCCAGGGCCGGGCCACGACATAGGTCAGCGAGCGCGGCAATTCGGGCACCACCACGACCCGTGTACCATCCACCGGATTGGCCGGATCGCCGCCGACCGGCGCCACCGGCTGCCCGAAGCTGGGCACGGGCGTGCGGGTGCCGACGCCTTGCCAATCGCCGAACCATTTCTGGATCAGCGCTGCGAGCAACGCGGGATCGGCGTCTCCCGACACGATGATCGCTGCATTTTCCGGGCGATACCAGCGGTCATGGAAGGCGCGCACCGCATCCTGATGCGCGCCCTGTACCGTTGCTACCGATCCGATCGTGGCGTGATCGGCGAGCGGCTGCCCGGCGAACAACACCTGGCGCGTCGCGTCGGCGACGCGCTCCTGCGCGCCGCCATGCTCGCGTTTTTCGGCAAGCACGATCGGTTCTTCGGTGCGGATGTCGCTTTCCGACAAGGTCGGCGCGATCATCATTCCCGACAGCAGCTTGAAACTTTCATCGAGCGCAGCCGGACTGGCGTCAGGCAGGTCGATCTTGAAATTGGTCATCGTCGGCGAGGTTTCGGCATTGGTGTCGGTGCCGAAGGTAGCGCCCAGCCGCTGCCATGTCGGGATCGCCTGCGCTTCCCCCAGATAGCGCGACTGGCGGAACACCAGATGCTCGAGCAGATGAGCAAAGCCGGCTTCCTGCGGCTGTTCGTACAGCGAGCCGACATCCATGCGGATGCGGATCGACACCTGCCCCGGCGGCACGCCATTGCGACGCACGGCCCAGCGCAGACCATTGGGTAAGGTGCCGAAAATCCATTCCTTGTCATGCGGGATATCGCTGCCGCGATAGAGCCAGGGATCGTCCTGCGGCGGCAGCGGCGGCAAGGCTATGGGCAGAGCCGCCGCAACCGGGCCGATCGCCATCGGCGAAGCGAACAGCGGGGCCGGCGCCATTGCAATTACGGGCAAGGCAAGGACGAAGCCGCGCATGGCGCGTTGGAAAGGGCTCATGGCGATCCTATAAAAGCCGAGAGGATTAAGGGCGAGTGAATAGCAGCGCGGAACAGCCGTCATAGCGTAGAGATGCGGCGATTATCCTCCCTGTCCGGGCTTCGCGGGCGGCTGTATAGTGCTGTGGTTGCGAAAATTACCCGCCCCGTGCGACCGGGATCAGCGCGCCGGTAATCGCGCGCGCGGCGGGAGAGGCCAGGAACAGGATGACATCGGCAATCGCGGCGGGTTGCACCCAGGTCGAAAAATCGGCGTCTGGCATGTCGGTGCGATTAGTGGGAGTGTCGATGATGCTGGGCAGCACCGCATTGACCG
>CAXTOI010000314.1:0-4738 GCA_964245645.1 uncultured Novosphingobium sp.
CGGTAACCTTCGCCGTGGCAGGCGGGGCAACCGACTGCGCGCCACACCGGCTCGCCGGGCGCGATCAGGTTTTCCAGCAGCGCGGCATCGGCGGCGGTAGCGGTGGTTTCGCTGCGGCAATCGGGGCACAACCGCCGCACCAGCCGCTGCGCGACCAGCCCCACCAGGATCGGCGCGAGCAGATAGCGTTCGAGGCCGATATCGATCAGCCGGGTGACGCTGCCGATCGCCGAATTGGTGTGGATCGTCGACAGCACGAAATGGCCGGTCATGCTGGCGCGCACGGCAGCCTCGGCGGTTTCGCGGTCGCGGATCTCGCCGACCATGATGACATCGGGGTCCTGCCGCAGGATCGCGCGAAGCCCGCGCGCAAAGGTGAGATCGGTGCGCGCGTTGACCTGGGTCTGGGCGATGCCTTCCAGTTCGTATTCGATCGGGTCTTCCACCGTCATGATATTGCGGCGGCGATCGTTGAGCCGGTTAAGCGCAGCATAGAGCGTGGTGGTCTTGCCCGATCCGGTCGGGCCGCTGACCAGCAGCATGCCGTTCGGGCGGTCGAGCAGCCGGTCGAGCAGCGCGGTATCTCGCGCATTCATGCCCAGGCTGCCGATCTCCAGCTTCACCGCGCCGCGATCGAGCAGGCGCATCACCACGCGTTCGCCATGCTGGGTGGGGATGGTCGACACGCGCACGTCGATCTCGTGTCCGCCGATGCGCAATGAGACGCGACCATCCTGCGGCACGCGTTTTTCGGCGATGTCGAGCCGCGCCATCACCTTGATCCGGCTGACCAGCAGCGGCGCCAGCGCACGCTTGGGCTCGATCTTTTCGCGCAGCACGCCGTCGATGCGGAAGCGCACCACCAGCCGCCGCTCCTGCGTTTCGACGTGGATATCCGAAGCGCCTTCGCGGATCGCTTCGAGCAGCAGCGCGTTGATCAGGCGGATGACCGGCGAATCGTCGCGATCGTCGAGCAGATCGTCGACTTGGGCGGCGCTGTCGGCGAGGCTGGCCAGATCGACATCGTCGGTAGCCGCAACCCCGGCGGCGACGCTGGTGTTCGCACGGTATTGCGCCTGGAGGATGGTGTCGAAAGCGGCAGGCTCGATCGCGCGCCACGGCATTGTGCCATGACAGCGCTGGATTTCGAGCAGACCGGCAAGCGACGCGCCGTGGCGGTGAAGACAGACCGGGCGACCGTCTTCCATGGTCATCAAGGCGCCGCGTTCGCGGGCGAAGCCGTAGTCGAGCGGGGGATTCATTAAAGCCCTTTCCGCTCGCGGCGAGAGGGTTGGGACGGCAACATAGGATCACGGGGAGTCAGGTTTTTGTCTGTCATCAGCCGGAGAACACGAAACTGGCGCTGACGATCCCGGGAGTCGGTTTTCGGTCGATCTGGGCTTGCTGCACACGCAGGCGGCTGGTGCGTTCGACATCGGCGATCCAAGTCATGACCTGGGCGAACGGCGCGTCGCCGAGTTCGACGCGGGTGTTGCCGCCCTCAGGCTCCATCCGCTGGATCGAAAGCCGTGCGGCCGACGCGCTGTCGGTTAGGATTGCGGAAGGCGTGCCGTGCTGCATCGCGGCGTGCTGCCCGGTGCCGGCGCCGGTGCGCAATTGGGCATCGAGCAGGGCGGCTTCGTGCAATCGCGTGTAGGCGGCGTCGCGGACGCTGCGCAGGGGCACGATCACGCTCACCAGCAGCAGCGCGAAGCTGGCGACTGCCGCGAGCCCGCCAATCAGCACTTGTTCGCGCAAGCTGCGATCGCCCCACCAGCCGCGCGAGCGGTGCCACCATGGCGCCAGCGGGTCGAGGCTTGGCGCGAAGCGGCGCCAGGCCCTGCCGGCTGGTGCGCCGATCATAGCCCGCGGATCACGAAACTGCCGACTGCCTTGCCGCCTTGCGTCGAGGCGGAGCCCGGCTGGGCGCTGAGCCCGGCTTGCGTCAGCGCTTGCGCCATGCGCTGGAGATCGGCGATGTTGGCGGTTTCCAGCTCGATCGTCAGGGTGCCGGCGGCGGCATCGAACGAGACCGAGCGCCAGGTGGCGCCGGTGGGGCTTGCGGGCGGTGCGGCGCTGCCGCCGGGCGGTGCTTCACCAGCCTGAACCGTGGCCAGCGCGGCGGCGCTGCGCGACAGCAGCGACATGAACCGCCCCGGCCCGGTAGCGGCGGGATCGGGGGCGAGCGCAACGATCGCATCGCCCAGATCGGGGCCGATATCGACCGGCGGCTGCAGGCCGGCTCCGAGCGCGCGCACCTGGGCGGCGCGGACATTGGCGAGATGGGCGAGCGCGATCGTGTCGGCCAGCGCGATTGCGCCATGCGCCAAGGCGCCGATGCCGGCGACAAGCGCGATGCGGCGCCACAGCGGGTTGAACGCCCGGCGCGGCGCGGCATAACGCCCTTGCCGCAAATCGATGCCGGCGCCGAGCATCTGCATTTCAGCCAGACGGGCTGCGGGCGCATCGGTGTCCGGACTCATTAGCTGGGGTGACAGGGGTTCGCCATAGGCAATGCAGGCGGGATTGCCGGCGGCGTGCCAGGCCGCATCGAGCAGCGCCGCCGGGATCGCGAAGCCGCTGCCGTCCGCCGCGCGCACCATCGCGCGCTCGCCCGCCAGATCGACCGACCAGCACCCGGGATCGGGCACCGGTAACACCATTACATCGGGGACCAGACGCGCGCGTTCCAGCCCGGCCAGCGCCAGATCATCGAGCCACTGCGCCATCATCGCATGGCTGACGACACCCGCCAGCCATACCCCCGGCGCGGTTTGCGCGCCCAGCGCGATATGCACTTGATCGAGCGGTTCGGAAACATGCTCCTCGATCGCGAAGGGCAGCGCCTCGCGCCGCCGCAGCGTTGATGGCAGCGGGGGCAGCGGGGTGGCGCGCAGCCGCACAAGCTCGCTGCGCACCAGCACGCTGGCGGCGCGTTCGGCGCCCTCACCCGCTTCCTCGATTTTCAGCAACTGGTCGCCGTCGAGCGCCCAGATGCCGCCGGCCATGGGCGGCGAAACCGGAAGATCATTCTGCGCGAGCGATGACGGAGCATGTGCATTTGCCATGGATCACCTGTATAGCGACCGGCATGCCTGAAATCCAAACGCTAACTGGTCCGGATCCAGATCATGATCGGCCGCTGCCCGGCAAGGGACCGCAACATGAAGCCGGGCTGTCGCTGATCGAGATGATCGTGGTGTTGGCGATCATTGCGCTGATTGCCGCGCTGATCGTGCCGAACATCATCGGCCGGCCCGATCAGGCGCGTGTGACGCTGGCGCAGACCGACCAGCGGACCATTGCCGCGGCGCTCAAGATGTACCGGCTGGACAATGGCGACTATCCCACCACCGAGCAGGGGCTGGCCGCACTGGCGCATCGCCCGACTACGGGTACGATCCCTGCCAACTGGACGGCCAACGGCTATCTCGAACAAGTGCCCACCGACCCTTGGGGGCGGCCCTATGTCTACCACTCGCCTGGACCGGATGGGGCGGGCTATGAGATCATCTCGCTGGGCAAGGACGGCAAGCCGGGAGGCGATGGTCTGGACCAGGACCTGGTTCTGTCGGGGAATTGAGGGTGGATGGCGATGGCCGGCGTGCCGCCGTCGATCGGGCGCAAAATCCTTGCCCAGGGGGAGAGGTGGCTCACGTCTTTGAACGGAGTGGGCTGGTTGGACGAATTGGCCATGGTCCAACGTTGGCGCCCGGCACCCCCCACCGGAACCCCTGCGGGCTGCCACGTCCCCAAGGGGGGTCGTATTAGCGCATGAGCGCGGGTTGACGTTGGTCGAGATGCTGGTGGTGCTGGCAATTATCGGGATCTCGACCGCCGCTGCGGTATTGGCGATGGGGGCGGGGCATGATGGCAGCGGGCAAGCCGAGGCGCAGCGGCTAGCCGCGCGGGTCCAGCTGGCCGCCGATGAAGCGATGATCAGCGATCGTTCGCTGGCGCTGTCAGTGACGCCAAATGGCTATGCGGTGCTGGAACGGCGCGACGCCGGGGGAGCGTGGCAGCCGACCACGCGAGGTGGACTGGAGAATTTTCACAAGCTTCCTGCGGGCATGCAACTGGTGGCGTCACCCGCGGGCGCACTGTTGCCGCTCGATGCCGATGCCGGGCGACCGTTTGCGGTGACGCTGGACCGGGGTGCGCAGCATTGGACGGTAAGCTTCGATGGCATGCGGGCGCGGCTGGTGCCTGGTGTGCAGGCGGCATCATGACGCATCGTGCCCGAGAGGATGGGTTCTCGCTGATCGAGGCGATGGTGGCGATGGCCATTTTGGCCATTGCCGCGACCGGCGTGGTGGCGGCGGCCGAGGCGCATATCGACACGGTGCGCGGGCTTGAAAAACGCGCGTCTGCACAGTGGGTAGCCGAGAATGCGCTGACCGAAGCCGAGGCTGGGTTGGCCCCAAATGCGGCGGGGACAGACCAGGCGATGCTGGTATGGCACTGGAAAGTGCGCCGCGTGCTGCAGTCGAGCGACGATCCCGACATGCGCCAGATCTTTGTCGAAGTGCGTGCGCCGGGTGAAACGACGCCGACAGTGACGCTGCGCGGGTTCGTCGATGCCGGAACCACCACGTCATGAACATGCGGCAGGTCCGGTGGGGGATCGACGTCTTGACCGGGCTGATGGTGGTCTCGGTCGGGGTGGCTCTGGCCGGGCTGAGCTGGCGGCTGGCCGGCTATTCTGGCGCGCTGCCGGTCGCGGCCGCGACGAGCGATG
>CAXTOI010000315.1:0-4729 GCA_964245645.1 uncultured Novosphingobium sp.
GAGATAGGTTCCGCCAACCCGCGAATAGGCCAGGCTGTGGCAGGCTTCGCAATCGCGCTCCATGCTGACCGGCTCGAACCGGGACCCGTCCGATGAGGGCTTGTGACAGTCGGCGCAATCCAGGGCCCGACCTCTGCCTTGTGCATCGCCGTAGCCCTGGCCAGCGCCAAGCGTGATCGCCATTTTTGCCACCCCGCCGAATTTGTCGAGGTGATCCTTGTGCGAGAAGGTCAGGCCGTTGTCCTCCTTAGGATCAGCATCGAGCGAAACCGGCGCCAGCCGCCGGCTTTCGGCATCGGTGACCACCCAGGCACGGAACTGCGGATGCGCGGTGCCGAAATCGCCGGCATTGCCAAGCTTGGTATCGGTCAGGCGGTCCTTGAGACTAGCGTGACAATTGGCGCAGAACTGCTGCTGTGGCGGGTCCATCGCCCGCATGCCTTGGTGTTCGACATGGCAATCGACGCAGGCCCCCGGTCCTTCGCGGCCGAAAGCGTGACCGACGCCTTGCAGCGTCGCCGCACCGATCCCGGCCGGCGCGCGCGCCATGGCCAGCCGCGCCGCCGGGGCGTGATCGTGCACGTTCCGATGGCAGGCCATGCAGGTTTCGCTGCGCACGGCTTCGAACGGTTTCTTGTGGCAGGCTTCACAATGGGTCGACAGCGTATGATGCGCCAGCGACAATTCGCCCGGATTCCATGCGCGGTCGCCGATCACGTTGCCGACTATATTGCCTGGCGCCTTGCCATTGTTTCCGGCGGCGTGCGACAGATGGCTGGCGATCGGCAAGATCAGGAACAGCAGCAGGATGATCGTCAGCAGCGCCCAGCCGACGCCGCGTTTGCCGGGCATGACCGGGGCCAGCGAGAATCCGGCCTTGTCGTCGGCCGGATCGGGCTTGTCGTGGCGGGTCTGGCTCTGGATTTCGAGCAGGACCACGCCATCAGCGTCGCGCGAGACGGTGATCGTCGACAATCCGAAGCGCAGTTCCGCACTGGTTGACGGATCGATGTTGGCTTGTTCGACGTGTTTGCCATCGACGGTAAAGCCAAGCGTGCCCACGGCCGCCACGGTCAGCCGGATGCGGCTGGTAATGACCATTTTGGCGTGATACGGCTCGACCGCCAGATCGGGCAGATGGATGTCGTTTTCGCCGGCGCGCCCGATCGTCAGTTCGTCACGCTCGATCATCCGGTCGCGGGCGATGCGCCGGCCATCCGCGGTATAGTCGATCTGCCTCAGCCTGAAGGTCATGCCGCGCTTTACCAGTAGTAGAAAACGCTGATGATATGCGCGCTCAGCGCGGCCATCAGGGCTATGGTCAAGGGAACATGGACGTAGAGCCAGACCTCCAGCAGCGCGCGCAGGCGCATTTGCCGCCGCATCTGGTCAAGCAATGCGCGCCGCCGCCCCAGCAGGCTGCGCACGCGCGGAATCGCACCGGCACTGCCCCCCCCGGACATCAGCGATGCTTCCGTCAGGCTCAGCGCGCGCAGTGTCGCGCAATGATCGGCGCGGCCGGACAAGCGTTCGCGCAATCCACCGCCGAACGGGTTCTGCGCCATCGCCGCGTCGACCCATCCCGCCTCTTCTGCCGGCAGCGGCTGCGCGGCATCGTGCAATTGCCGGTCGATCGCGCGCAGACCCTCGACCATTTCGGGCTGGGTCTGCTGCTCGCGGTTCTGGCTCAGCCCGGTCGGCAAGGTGGCGTAAGCGGCGATGCCGTAAACCCCGGATGCGATCACCAGCATCATCAGCGTCCACGCCAGCGTGGCCAGGTTCCAGCCGAGGTGCAGACCGGTATGCAGGGTCGCCACCACCACCAGCGCCAGCCCCAGCCAGACATGCGCCGAGGTCCAGGCCTTGAGCGACCAGCGCCCCCGCGTCATCGCCCGTTTGCGGATGCCCAGCATCGCCAGCCAGACGATCAGCCCGGCCCCTGCGGTGCCCAGCACATAGCCGAACCACGTGCCCCCGAACGGGCCCGCGGCGGCCGGGATCAGCGTATATCCCAGCAGCGCCAGCATGGCGATAAAGCTGCCGATCTTCAGCCAGCGGAACTGGCGATGGCGCAGAAAGCTTTCATGCTCGCCGACGCGGAGCGTCGTGCCGGTCGTTCTCGATCCGGGCCGCGATGGCGATTTGCTCGCCATCACCCTTCACCCTCCAGCTTCGCCACCGAGAGGAATACCTCGGGCGACACGCGGATCGCTGCGCCGGTCGGGCAGGCGCGGACACAGGCCGGGCCGCCGTCGATGCCCGAACACATATCGCATTTGATCGCCTTCTTGGGCGCATCGACCCCGGCGGCGACATGCTTCTTGCGCCATTTCTGCGATGGCTCGCCCGGGCCGGGGCCGCGCCCGAACAGCATCCAGGCCAGCAATGGCGGTTTTTTCGGCGGCACCCAGTCCATCCGGATCACGCCATAAGGGCAATTGCGCTGGCAATTGCCGCAGCCGATGCAGGTCTCATCGATGACCACTTCGCCATCGGGGCCGCGCTTGATCGCGTTGGGCGGGCAATCGGCCATGCAATGCGGATGCTCGCAATGCCGGCAACTGGTCGGCACATGCAAATGCGCATAAGTGCGGCCGGCTTCGCGGTTCAGCCGCGACAAGCCCTCGTGGCTGTCGGCGCAGGCTTTTTCGCAATTATCGCAGCCGACGCACAGCTTCTCGTCGATCAGCAGCACGTCGGTCGCTTCGCCGATACCGTTGTCGATCAGGAACTGCGCCGTCTCGGAATACATGTCGACCGCGCCGGAAAAGCTGTATTTGCGGCTTTCGATAAAATTGTTGATCTCGCGCCGATTGCGCATGTCCTCGCGCGCCTTGGCCAGCAACGCCGGTTTGCGGTCCAGCAAAGCCGCGAATTCATTGCCGGGCAAGCGGATCACTTCGGATTTGATCGCCGCCTTTACCGTGGCATTGCGCGGCTCGCCGTCGATCAGCGCCATCTCGCCGACGTAGGACCCCGCCGGCAGGTAGGACAGGAACACCGGCTTGCCGCCGATGGTCTTCTCGACGATCATCGAGCCGACCCGGATCACGAAAATATCGTTGCCCTCTTCGCCCTCGATGATGATCGGCTCGCCTGCCTTGACGTTCATGATCATGGCGCCATCGACCACGGCGGCAACATCGTGCGAGGTCAGCCCCGAACCGAACATCTGCAGCAATTGGCGCTCGGTCGAGATGCGCTCAATCGCGCGCCTGGCGCTGGGCACCTGGCTTTGCAGCTTGAGCGCGGCGTTGCGCGAGATTTCCACGCAGATCGCATCCTCGGCCGCCACCACCGTCGCCCCGCGTTTGCGCCCCGAGATCAGCCCGACTTCGCCGAAGATCGAACCCGTCTCGATCGGCACCACTTTGGTCGGGTCGTCACGATCGAGCCGGACGTGCACCGATCCGCTGGCAATCGCGAACAGCGACGAGCCGGGGTCGTGCCTGGCGAAGATCGTCTCCCCCCGGCGATACTGCCGCATGGTCGAATCGAGCATGAACTCGCGCAATTGCAGCGGGCTCATCCCTTCAAGGATGCTGACTTGCGAGCGCAGCAGCTCAAGCCATTCACCGACCGGACGACGGGCGCCGAGATCGCGGAACTTGGCTTCGAGCAGCGGCTCGTCGGCCGGCTTGAGGGTGGTGTTGCCGTTGATGAACTCGACGACATCATAGCCCTGGTTCATGCAATGCTTGATCAGCGGATAGCCGGCCAGCGCGCCGATCACGAAGATCCCCGGAGCGGAGGATTCGAACACCGGCGACAGCGTCGGGAACGCCAGCCGATCGCTTGAGGAAAATTCTATCCCGCAACTCTCGACGAAGGCGCGGGGCGGCGCCGACCCGATGCGGGCGATGATCCGGTCGCAGCGAATCCGTTCCTCGCCATCGCGGGTGGCCAGCGTGATCCAGCCGGGCTCGATCGCCTTGGTCTCGGTCTCGTAGCGCACGGTCAGCCTGTTGCCGTCGTGATCGGCGACCAGCGCCAGCGCATTCGGCTCCTTGGCGGTCGGGAAACTCTCGCGCACGTTGGTCGAGCGGGGCGCACGATTGAGCACGGTCACGACATTGCCTTGCGCCGGGTCCTCGGCCAGCCCGCGCGCGTTCTCGATGCCCGCGTCGCCGGTGCCGATCACCACGATATGCTCATCGAGCACGGCATAGGGATCGTCGAGCTGGTACGTCACATGCGGCAGGTCCGAGCCGGGACACCGCACCAGATTGGGATTGCCCTGGGTGCCGATGGCCAGGATCACCGTATCGGCGACGATCGTCTCGCCATTGGTCAGCTCGATCGCGTAAGGCGGTTCGTGGCGCTGGATCTCGGTGGTGGTGGATGAACCATCGCGGGCGCGGGTGACGATCTTCTGGACCGATCCGGGGATCGCAGGCCCGGTGCCCCGGATCGATTTGACATCGGCGTTGTATTTGACGTTGACCGCCAGCTTGCCGGTCTGGTCGTTCCAGTTCTGCAGGATCACTTCGCGCTTGCCGGCATCGAACTCCTGGTCGGAACGCAGGATCAGTTGCGATGGCGTGGCCATCACATGCTTGCCCTTCTGGTATTTGTAGATCGTGTCGGACAGATGATCGGTCTTTTCCAGCAGCACATGCGACAAGCCCAGGCTGGCAGCCCGGCCTGCGGCGCTGAGCCCTGCAGGACCCGATCCGACGATCGCTATTCTAAAACGATCTGGCCGAAACCGATCTGACAATGCCATCCC
>CAXTOI010000316.1:0-4712 GCA_964245645.1 uncultured Novosphingobium sp.
CTACCATTTTACGGTTGACGAGACGGCGTACATTCTCGAACAATCCGCCACTCGCATCCTGTTCGTCGGCCCCGAAACCCTGAGCACCGGCCTGGCAGCAGCGGCACGCGTCGGAGGAATTAAAGTCGTCGGCTGGCGCTGCGGCCGGATCGATGGGGTTCTGGATTGGGACGCCTGGTTTAGCGCAGGCGCAGACCTGGAGCCGCCGACGCAGATGCTTCCCAAGCCGCACCTGCATTTCACCTCCGGCACCACGGGCCGCCCAAAAGGAACGGACACGCCGCCGACTTATCTGCCGCGCGTGTGCACTGTCGCCGCGCTGTTCGATGCATTCCGCAACCCGCCCGACCCACCAGGCCTTTGGTCTCCCAGTCTCGTTGTCAGCCCGCTCTACCACATCGGTCCGCTCAGCTCGGCGCGTTTCCTCGCCGGCGGCGCGTCGGTTATCGTGATGTCTAAGTTCGATCCGGAGAGAGTACTGGCGACGATCGAGCAATTCGGCGTCAAGGGTACGGTGATGGTGCCGACACATTTCCAGCGGCTTCTAGCACTCCCTCAGGCAATCCGCAGCAAGTACGACGTTTCCACCCTCGCCTTCGTCGGCCAGACCGGTGCGTCCTGTCCGGTCGATGTGAAACGGGCCATGATCGAATGGTTCGGCCCAGTGTTCGAGGAGGCTTATGGCGCGAGCGAAGCAGGCACGACCAACGCGATCTCGTCCGAAGAATGGTTGCGCAAGCCGGGCTCGGTCGGCTTGACGCAGCCACCGTTCGAGTTGCTCGTGATCGGTGAGGACGGTGCGAAGCTCGGACCCAATCAGATTGGCGCGCTGTATTTCCGTGATACGACGGGCCGCGGGATCATTTACCACAATGATCCGGAAAAGACCCGCGCCGCCCATATCGAGCCCGCCGTGTTCACGCTCGGCGAGATCGGCTATTTCGATGAAGATGGTTACGTCTTCATCACTGATCGATCTTCCGACATGATCGTCAGCGGCGGCGTCAACATCTATCCTGCCGAGATCGAGCGAGTGCTGATCAAGCATGCCGCCATCGAGGACGTTGCGGTGGTCGGGGCGCCCAATGCTGAGATGGGAGAAGAGGTTAAAGCGTTGATCATCCCTCACAGCTTTGAAATACTACCTAGCGCCGCCGAGCTGAGCGCATTGTGCCGCGCCGAACTCGCCGGCTACAAATGTCCCCGCAGCTACGATTTCGTGGCAGATATCGGTCGAAACGCAATGGGCAAGGTCAACAAGCGCGAGCTGCGGCAGCGCTTTTGGCCGACGGACCGAACCATTGGCGGCTGACGGGACTCCGACCCGTGCGCTCCGTCCCTCTGTACCGGAGTCCGGTATGAACCCTGACAACACGGGCGCCGGCGAGTGGTCGCGCGGATGGAAGATAGCGGCCTCCGGCTGTATCGGGCTCACCCTTTCCAGTCTGCATGCCGAAACGCTGGGCGTGCTCATGCAGCCCTTGTCGCTGTTGTTCGGCTGGTCGCGAGCTGAAATCTCGACCGGCGTCCTGATCATCTGCATCTGCATGCTGCTCTTCGGCCCGGTCGTTGGCACCATCATTGACCGTTATGGGGCGCGACCAGTGGCGCTGACGGGCGTCACCTTATTCTGTACGGCCTTAGCTGGCATTGGTCTTTCGGGACCCAGCATATGGACGTGGTATCTTGCATGGACGTTCGTCGGTCTTTCCTACCCGGCGGTGAGTACGATCGTCTGGACCTCCGAGATCGGTCATACCTTTGTACGCTATCGCGGACTTGCATTGTCCATAGCCGTGGCCGGAGCGGGCCTGGCCAATTTCGTCACGCCGGTGTTCACGGTGCATGCGCTCCAGCTCGTCGGGTGGCGGGGCGTCTTCTTTGTGCTTTCCGCAGCGGGTTTCCTTATCGCACTTCCACTCATATGGCTGCTCTTCAGGCCAATCAGCCGGTCGGCGCCCATGGAAGACGGGCCGGAGCCAGCCCAGCGCTTGTCCGGCATCGTGGGCCTGAAGACTCTTCTCACGGACAAGCGGTTCTGGCTCTTGGCGACGACCACGCTCATGGTTTCGGCCGGCTTTGGATCGCTCAGCATCCACTTTCAGCCGATCCTGCTCGAAACGGGGCTGAGCGCGAGCGTGGCGGCCAGCTATGCTTCGATCATGGGTCCCGCCTACATCATCGGCTCGATCGGGGCCGGGTATCTCCTGGACCGGCTCCCAGCGAACTACTTGGCCGGAGTGGTCTTCGTCATTCCCTCGCTCGCCTGTTTCCTGCTTCTCGGCCACGATCCTTCCCCACTTCCCTGCCTTGCTGCCGGGGTGTTCGTGGGAGGCTCGGTTGGCGCCGGAGGAAACATCATAGCCTATCTTGTGGCCGACTATTTCGGGATGAAGATCTACGGCCTCTCCTATGCTCTGATTTTCGGCCTCTACGCGATGGGCTACGGACTGTCTCCCGTCGTGGCCGGTGCGGTATTCGACGCCACCAAGTCTTACGACATTGTGCTCGAAATCCTCGCCGGCGGCCTGATCCTCAGCGGTGCGCTCATGGCATGCTGGGGCCGCAGAAGGAAAGCGCCGATCTATCCGATCAGCATTCCGGTCTAGGCCGATCGTCGCGCCCGCTCCTGGCTATGCGCCAAACAGCAGCCGCATCGCCTCGCCCGATGGCCGCGGGTAAGCGCGGCGACTTTGCTGCCAGCCGGATATCCTGCGCAGTCGCACCGCCATTTCGGCGAACAGAATGCAGGCGCCGACCGAATTGACGATCGGCGCACCATCGATCTCGTGCATGGCGGCGTCCGCAACCAACGCCGCCAACATGCCCTCGGCCGGAACAATGGCATCGGCGCCCGCTGCGATTGCTACTCGGCACGAATCGGCGAACATCTTCAGGTAAGGCTGGGGGTCCCTGAAGCGCGCATATACTTCCTCCTCCGTCGCGTTGTCCTCAACCACGTGGATCCCGGTCACCCGTTCGGCGAGACCATGCGCCTTTATTGTCTTTCCGAGATAGGGCTCTGCTGCGATGCGGCTAATGCTTATCAGAGCAAAACGCGGTGCAACCGTGCAGGCGAGAAGCATCGCCGCCTCGGGCATGGTGACGACGGGTATCGAGGCGACCGAGCGAAGCTCCGGCACGATCGGTTCACTGAAGGAGCCAACGACGAACGCGTCAAATCCCTGTTTTTCGGCTTGCAGGACCGCATCGAAGACGACAGGCGAGACGATCTTGAGATATGTTGCCGGAGAACCGATGACTTCCGAGTTCGACAATCCTTGCGCTGCACTGCCTCGACCCCTGATTGTGACTTCGGTCGACGGTTCCTTGACCCGATCAAAGACGCGTCGAAGCGTGGTCTCGTAATCCGGAGCCTGCGCGAAGTTTAGGATCGACTGGTACCAGACCTTCATGAATTGGGCAGGCAGGTGATGAGGTGCATCGGGATTATCCTAGTTGAGGCTGTCCTGCTTGAGAGCCAAATACCACACGAGTAACTCGTGGCGACTTGCGATGTTGATGCGTTGGAATGCTCGCTTGCGATATGTCCGCACGCTTTCCTCCCCAATCCCCAGGTCAAGCGCGATACCGGCAGTAAAAATTCCGTAAAGGATGCGCGCGCAGACCTCGCGCTCTCGCCTCGGCATGGACACCGCCGCCGTCGTAAGGCGCGCCTCGATATCCGGCAGCGACGACAGCATAGACCAAGGCCGCTGCTGCTTGGCCAACGATAGATCAGCGTGCTTCTCGGCAGCTGCAAAGAGGGCTCCGGACATCTCCTGCAGGCGAGCAAGAGACTGTCGCGAGAAAGGTCCGGCACGGTTCGACCGAAGCACGCTCATGGCCATTCCATGCGACGCCGACGCCTGGTAAAGCAGCACGCGCTCGCAGATATCAGTTCGACGATACATCACATCCCTGAAGTTTCCGGCTGGCAAGGTCTCGATCCTTAACTTGGAAAAGGCGCGCTTATTCATTATTTGCGCGCGTTGGCGCACCTCGTCCATCGCTCGGTCCTGCAGAAAGAAGCATTGATCCAGGTATATACTGATGCTGTTGTAGGCGGAGTCGGTGCCATCCGCGCTCGCGCTTACTACGCGTTCGGGAACTTCATTCCGGTAGACGAGAATGGCGCAATGCTCGGCCGAACACTCGCGACGCAAGATCAAGGCGAGGGACTTGCCAAAATCGTCCCTTCCGATCGCACCGATCAAGCTTTCGATCCCGCCTAGCGGCGGCTGCTCGAAGCACGGGCCTGAGGCCACCGAACCACGCATGACGATCTCTCCCGAACATTACATTTTTATTCTTCAGCTTACGACACAGAGTTCAATCAGGCAACCCACGCCCTATCTCCCGCCCCCACGGCTGCTCGGTCTGGCATGTGCGTCTCAATGTTTGCCGCCGTTTACGACCAGCGTCTGCCCCGTGATGAAACTGGCATTCTGACTTGCCAGGAACAGGATTGGGCCGACGACGTCGGCAGCGGTGGCGATCCGGCCGAGCGGAACGCCGGTTGCGAAAACCTGCGGATCACTCGCCTCATCCTCAATAGCATCTCGGCCGGTTCCGCCACGATGAAACTCGGTGTCGACAGCGCTGGGGGCCACCGAGTTGGCACGTATATGGGGCGCAAACTCGAGAGCGAGCGAGCGAGTGAGCATCAGCAACGCTGCCTTCGACACGGCATAAGGCGCATGCTGCGGAAC
>CAXTOI010000317.1:0-4707 GCA_964245645.1 uncultured Novosphingobium sp.
CAATCAGCATCGCCGCCGCTGTCATCTGGTGGCTGTAGTGAGTCCGCACCCTAGTCACGATGAAAACGGCTGCCGCTTGCAGGCGGAGTGGAGTATGATCAGCACCGCCAAGCGGAGGGAAACATGATCGTCAGCGTCGAATTCGTCAGCGTGCCAATGCCGCACCAGCATCGTTCTCTCGTCGCGAAGCCGAGTGCCGGCAATGTCCGATAAACCTGTTGCCGAGCGCTTGCAGGTCAAGCACGGCAGGTGCTTGGCGGTGCTCGGCGCCTCGCCCGAACTGGACCGCGTCATCGGCGCCGGCGATGCACGGATCGCCTTGCCGCTGGCGGATGTCGTGGTCCTCGTGGTACCCGATCGCGCCGGGCTGGCCGTCACGCTGTCGGCCGTGCTCGTCGAGGCGGGAGCCACCGCGATCCTGTGGGTTGCTTACCCGAAACTCAGTTCCGCACTGGCGTCGGACCTGAGCCGCGATATCATCCGCGAACTGGCCCCGGCCTATGGTCTCGACACCGTCAGCCAGATCGCCATCGACGCCGACTGGTCGGCGCTGCGTTTGAAGCGCATTTGAGTTGACTGCATAGGCGGTCATCAGCGGCGCTACGTGCCGGCCCACCGGCCGGGTTGAAATGCTGTTCCGGCTTCCCATTTCTCCTGAATACCGGCGCTGACACCTCGCCGAAGCGGATAGCATCATGATCGAAATTCGCCCGTTCAACGGTCTGGGTCATGCCCAGCACGGCTGGCTCGATGCCCGCCATCATTTCAGCTTTGCCGGCTACCTCGATCGCGCCCGCATGGGTTGGGGCGCGATTCGGGTGTGGAATGACGATACCATCGCCGCGCACTCCGGTTTCGACCCGCATCCGCACAAGGATATGGAGATAGTTACATTCGTGCGGCGCGGCGCGATCACGCATGAAGACAGCCTGGGCAACAAGGGCCGCACCGCCGCCGGCGACGTGCAGGTGATGAGCGCGGGCACCGGCATCACCCATGCCGAATATAATCGTGAGGATGAAGCCACCACACTGTTCCAGATCTGGATATTGCCCGACCGCTCCGGCGAACAGCCCGGCTGGGGCCAGCGCGACTTTCCCCGCGGGACCCGCGCCGGGCGCTGGGTGACGTTGGCGAGTGGAACCGAAGCGAACGACAACTCCGCCGACGACGACGCGCTGCCCATCCGCGCCAACGCGCAAGTGCTCGCCGCAACGCTGGCGGCGGGCGAGCGGATCAGCCACGCCATCGATCCTGGCCGCCACCAATATCTGGTCGCCCCCACCGGCCGCATCCGCATCAACGGCCAGGAAGCGCAGCCGCGCGATGGCATCGCCATCACCGGCGAAACGGCGATCGAAGTCGAGGCGATCGACGATGCCGAACTGGTGCTGGTGGACGCGGTTTAGACCTGGGCCGATGGTATAATACGCAGTCGGAAAGACTCTAAAGCGCCGCCGGCGGCGCAACCCCCTTGTCGTCGTCGGCAAGCGGCTTGGCCTCCGCTTCGACCAACCGTATCGGCTTGCCCGACAAGGCGCGCGGCGGCCTGTCGTCGATATGGCTGATCCAGAAGATCTGGATCAGCGTGCGGGCGATCATGGGGTTAACCCCGATATAGCGGCGGGCCTCCGCCACCCGGTCGATCGCGAAACGATCGGTCAGTTTCGTCAATTGCGCTTCGGTCAAGGCATCGGTGAAGAACCGCCGCAGCGCGACGACGAACAGGACATAGGTGGCGATTTCCTCGACCAGATCGCGCAGTTTCTGTCGCTGGGCGGCGGCATCGGCGCTTTGTCTCGGCGGACCGGCGGGGCTGGCCTTGCCCGCCGCCGGTCCGTCCGAAGGTGCATCGGCGCCCGCCTCGTTGCCACCGGGAAAACCGGCATGAAGCATGATGGCGGCCTGATCCTCCAGGCTACGATCGTCGCCGGCGGCAAGTTCAAGCCCGTGGAGCGCTTCCAGCACGATGTTGACGTCCGGCTCCAGGCTGATCAGCCGGACTGAGGTGCCCGTTGCCCGCACCTTGGCGCCGATATCCGCGGTCACCAGGCGGTCGCAGATCTCGAACAGCGTGGATCGCCCGGTATCGAGCTCGATGATCCGGCGGAAGCTGCGGATGAGGTCTCGCGGCAGCCCGCCGGACAAGCAGTAGCACAAGGCGATAAACGGTATCGGCCGGCCGAGCACACGCTGCTGCAGCAATTTGGTCGCGAGTTTGAAGTCGAGATGATCGACATAGATCATTTCGTCGAACGCGCTGTCGAACTCGTCGCGGAACGGCAACCCCCGCCGCTCGAAGCTGCTCATCGCATTCTCCGAGACCGAAACGAGATAGAAGCAGCGGCGCAGCCCAAAGATCGACTTGATGTCGTTGATGAACTGGCGCGCGAGCTTGTCGGTTGCCAGCTTGTCGAGCTCGTCGATCCCGATCAGCACCTGGTATTTGGGCGCCACCTTCTCATCGATGAACTGCGCAAAGAAAAACGCGATCTCGGGCAGGCTGAGCTGGTTCTGCGCCAGCGTGACCGCCCGGTTGATACCGCCTTCGAACCCCAGCGGTAGCTTGAGCGATCCGGACCAGCCCGAGGTAAAGCTCTGCTGGAACTTGATCGTTTTCAGCCACCCCTCGGCCTCGGCCCGCAGATTTTTCGGCGGGGGATCCGACGCGGTGATCTCGAGACGCTCTTCCCATCGCCGCCGATCGATGATCTGCCGTGTCGGGGGATACAGCCGCAGCAGCCCGCCGACCGGCAGCGCTTCCGCCAGCACAACCAGCGCGCTCCCTCGCAGAATTTCGCCGATGACCAGCCCCAGCAGCATGGCTTCGCCACCCCACGCGCCGATCGCGCCGGGATCGACCTGCATCACGCCAAGCCAGCGCGCGACAAAGGCGATCGGATCGAGCAAAAGCGATGCCGCAGCCGGCGCGGGCTTTGCCGGCACAGGCTTGGCCGCAGCGGAATACGGCAATGCCGGTTTTGGAGCTACGGCTGCCTGGGTAGTCGCCGGCACCGCGCCGGCCGCTTTGCCATCTCCGGCTTTCGGCACCAATGCCAACGGCAACGACGCAACCAGGCTGAACGCCAGCAGCCACGCACCGAAGCGGACCAGCACCGACGGCAATCGCTGCAACTCCGGGATCGAGGCCAGTTCGCGAAATGGCGCCGCCGGCAGCGCGTAATCTTTGGCGTCGTCCGGAGCGATGAGCTCTCCCCCCTCCTTCACGATCACCGCCTGGCAAGCCGTCACGAACAGATATAGCAGGAAATCCCGCGCCTGATACGCGACCGGCGCAGAAACCAGGATGCCGAGCACATCCTTCTCTTCGCCGGTATCCTTGTCCTTGAGCTTTTCGATAATCCGATTAGGCCCGCAGAAGTTGCGCAGCAGGGTGGTCTTGCCGGCGCCCCGCGAGCCGGCAATGCCGATGCTGCCGCCGGACAGATTGTTCAGCAGGAACTCGAGGCTCTTGCGCGCCGGTGTCTCGATAAAGGTCCGGGAACCGGAGACCTCGCCGAACCCGCGCGGCACCATGACGTCGAAGACCGGCAGATAGGAAGGCTCTGTCCGGCGGTTGATCGCAAGGTTTACCTGGATTTCAACCTGCTCGGCAAGGCGCGCGTCGAGCAGTTTCGCCTGGTCGTCACGCTGCGATTCCTTGTCGGTAACCCCGCTCGAGGTCCTGGCGGCTTCATTACGCTGCTCCCACTCGGCATGCTGGCGTTTGAGATCGGCTCCCTCACCGGCCGTCAGCTTGTTGCGACGAATATCCACCCACCCCAGAATAAAGATGCAGATGACGACCGGCAGCAGGTAAAGCAGCACGGCCCCCCAGGTCCACAGCGACGTAAGCCCGGCCCACAGCGAACCCCAGCCGCGATAGATTCGATAAATGGCGAAGCCGCTCAGAAATGTTCCATACAAACCCAGCGCGCTACCCAGCCAAGTCTGCAGCGAATCCAGCCCAGGGCGAGCGATATCGGCTGGCTTGGGCTCCGGCTCCAGCGAGGCTTGCCAATGCGCGCGAGCCGCCTCGACATCGCTTTCGATTGTGTCATACCGGCGAATATCGTCGGCAATATTTTCCCAGATGCTCCCGCTTTTGCTCTCGACTTCGGCGATCAGGTCCTCGATCTGATAATTCTGATCCTGCAGTCGGGACCGCGTAGCGCCCGAGGCGTCAACCACCGCACGCACGCTGCGGGCGATATTCTGCGGATCCCTCTCATACGGCATCGATGCGCACTCCCGAAGCGGGATAACGCTACTCTCTACTTCGTGAAGTTCGCAAGCTCGTTGAACGCCGCTGGGTATTTCCATGTTTCGGCACACGTTTTGACGCAACGATCGCCAGACAGGTACTCGAATGGCTGGGCGCCGCGGAGAATTAGTGCTCTAGCACATCGTCCCGCAAATCCTCCCCCTCTGGGGGAGGTGGCTCGCGAAGCGAGACGGAGCGGGTGTCTTGGCGCAACATTCCTAATGGTATTGCGCTGACGCCGCCAATCCCGCCCTCGGCCGGGAAAGGCTCAGCCCTGCAGACTGCCACCTCTCCCAAAGGTAAAGATTGAAGCAACAACACGCCCGATACCAGATCTAGGGGAAGCTCTGATTAAGTACGTTATCGATCAGAGGGTGCCTAAAAATCTCCGTCAGCCCGGCCTTGAGCCGGGCCAAGGCTGCCTTTCTGCACCGGACAGGCAA
>CAXTOI010000318.1:0-4692 GCA_964245645.1 uncultured Novosphingobium sp.
TCATATGAAATCGGGTGCAGCTTGATCAAGGACGTGGCATCGATGTCACGGCTACAGCATCGGCGACTGGCAAGGGTGATTTTAGCCCGGGAGAATTATGGATGAGATCGGACAAGGCGAAACGCGCCATCAGGGATGTGGTGATCGCCAACCGAATTTTGGCGCATGAGGATATCGTTGACGCCTATGGGCATGTCAGCCATCGCAATCCCGATGATCCCGGCAGCTTCTTCATCTCGCGTTCGCTCGCCCCCGAACTGGTGGAAGAATCGGATATCGTCGAGCTTGATCTCCAGGCCAATCCAGTGGATCCTTCGGAGAAACGCAGCCTCTATTTGGAGCGGTTCATTCACGCCGCCGTGCTGTCGCGTCGTCCGGAGGTCAATGCGGTCATCCACGCCCATGCTGAAGCGGTGCTGCCCTTCTGCGTCGTCGATGATATTCCTCTGCGGCCGGTGATACATTCGGGAAGCTTCGCCGGCGCCCATGTTCCGCTATGGGACATTGCCAATAAATTTGGCGATACCGACCTGTTGGTTTCCAATATGGATCAGGGGCTCGACCTTACCGAGACGCTGGCGCGCGGCAAGGTGGCGCTGATGCGCGGCCATGGCTTCACCGCTTGCGGCGAATCGCTAATCGACGTAGTGCGAATCGCGGTTTATCTCCCGCGCAACGCTCAAGTTTTGTCCACGGCGCGGATGATGGGCGGCAGTATCAAATATCTGTCCGCTGGCGAAATCATGGCGCGCCAATCCGAGAAATATGCCCCCAATTCAGTCGCAACCCGGCGCGCCTGGGATTATTGGGCGGCCAGATGCGGTTGTAGCCACTTGCTCGACCTGAGTGGAACGTGATCGCGCGCCTCGCGGCAAGTCGTAGCAGGCCAGCCGCAGCTTGGGGGAGTGCAGGGAGCGTCGTGCCCCAAAAATACCGCCCTCCTTCATCTCCACGATATAGATTGCAGATGTGGACGGCCCCCACTTGCTAGGTTTTGAGCAGCTTTCCGACCCGATCGCATGCTATCATATGTCCGGCCTTTTGGCGCGAGGCAAGCTCGCTGGCCAAGATGGTGTTCGCCACGCGCGTTCCAAACACAGCGGCGACATCGGAGATGCCAGTGCAATATTCGCAGTGCCACGCGTATCGATCGACCGATCGTTCCATCTACTCGCTCCTGCAAGTTCGACTACCGATCCACGGTGACAACTTGACTTCAGCTCGCCTCCGTGGGCGCTTCATCAAGCTGGTCTCACGGATGATGGCCTGTAGTAGGCCCCACCGGACACCATCAATCGCCAAGCAGTGCGCGCAATTTATTGGCCAGGGCCACCGCAACTAATTTCGGCGGCTTGCGATCGAGCATAGCAGCGAGCCAAGGCGGGGGCTTGGTTCGCCCCTTCCTAACGTGACGCAGCAATGCTGTTGCTCCAACGATAAGCGTTGAGCGGATCGCCGGATATCCTGCCTTGGTGATGGCACCGAGTCGGACCCTCCCGCCTGTCGAATGATCTTTCGGCGTGAGTCCCAGCCATGCGGCAAACTGGCGACCTGATCGGAAATCCCTGCTGGCCGAGCCTTCGTGCTGAGCATGGTTGATCCGTGGGCCCAACGCCTGGAATGTTGGCGATGCGGCGGCTCAGATCGTCGGTGCGGTGCCAGGTCATCAGCTTTGCATCGACTTCAGTAAGGCGTGCCATGACCCTCACATATTCTTGGGCTTGAAGGCGGAACAGGTCGCGGACGGTCATCAACATGCACGCCGCTTGTTGTTCACGTGATTTCACCGGTACGAACCGCATCAATGGCCTGCTGATCGCTTCGCATAGCGCTTCGGCATCCGCTGCATCATTCTTTCCGCGTTTTACATAGGGCCTCACATACTGTGGCGGGATGAGCTTCACCTCATGTCCGAACGATTGAAGAAGCCGGGCCCAATGATGGGAGCTTGCGTAAGCCTCGATCGCGACAAGCGTCGGACGCAACTTTCCGAAAAACTTGACCATTTCCCGGAGGCGCAATTGACGACGCAGAACTACGGCCTCTGCCACATCGACGCCGTGAAGTTGGAAGACGTTCTTCGCCGTATCCATGCCAATTCGTACTAACGTGTCCATACCGACTCCTTTCGTTCGATCTCCCGACACTATTTTGTTGCGAAATCAGCTGCGATAAAAGGCCGTCCACACCAACACTTCCCATCACCGCCGCATCCTCGCACAGATCGAACATCTACGGCACTTAAAAGCCGCCTTGTAGCGCGACGATCTGGATGAGCGGCTTGCGTCAATCAGGATGAGAACTGATTGTCGCGGCATTTGTCATTTTGCCGGTGTTGATTGACGCTGGCAAGGGTTAGTTGTCGGTCTGATTGTCGCTGAGCGACAATTCCTCGGTGGCTTTGATTGTCGCGTAGGTTGGCGGTCGTCCGGCGCGAGTTTGTCGCTGGAGCGCGGCGCGGCGACGATAGCTTTCGACGTTCATCTCGAAGATCGTCGCATGATGCACGAGGCGGTCGACTGCGGCGAGCGTCATGGCCGGGTCTGGGAAGACGCGGTTCCATTCCCCGAAGGGTTGATTGGCGGTGATCAGCGTGGAGCGGCGCTCATAGCGGGCGCTGATCAGCTCAAACAGGACCGAGGTTTCGGCCTGATCCTTGGTGACGTAGGCCAGGTCGTCGAGGATCAGCAGGTGGTATTTGTCGAGCTTGGCCAGCGCGCTTTCAAGCGCCAGCTCGCGGCGGGCGACCTGAAGCTTTTGAACCAGGTCGGAGGTGCGGGCGAAGAGCACGCCAACCCTTTTCGATCAGCGCGAGGCCGATCGCCGCGGCGAGATGCGATTTGCCGCCGCCGGGCGGTCCGAACATGATCAGGTTGGCGCCCTTTTCGAGCCAGCTGTCGCCCGAACACAGCGCCATGACCTGCGCGCGGCTGATCATCGGCACGGCGTCGAATGCGAAGCTGTCGAGCGTTTTGCCCGGCGGCAAGCGGGCTTCGCTGAGGTGGCGTTCGATCCTGCGGCGGTCACGTTCAGCGATCTCATGTTCGGCGAGTGCCGCGATCAGGCGGCCTCCGGGCCAGCCTTCCTTGTCGGCACGGTCGGCAAAGTCGTGCCAGATTAGCTTGATCGCCGGCAGGCGCAGATCGTTGAGGATGAGGCCGAGCCGCTGGGTATCGATCGCCTGGTGGGTCATGCTCATGCGGCTTCTCCCATCAGCAAGACATCGTAGATGCTGAGCGGGGCGAGTTTGATCACCACTTCGGGTAACGTCGCCGGGTCGGGAGCGAACCGCGCCTGGAGCGCCACCATGTCGGGCAGGCGCTCGGCGGCGATATCGCGGGCCAGGAGTTCGGCGAGCTCGGCCTCGCAGGCCCGGTCGTGCGCCATGCCCAGCAGTTCGACCATCTGTCGGCAGGCAGCCCGTTCGGGCAATGCCTCGATCAGGCGTTCGAAGGTTCGCCGATAGGCCTCGCGCGGGAAGATCTGATCGCGATAGACCAGCTTCATGAGCGCCATCGGCTTGCGCCGCAGACTATGGATGACGTGATGAAAATCGACGACATGGCCGTGTGCGCCATTGCTTGCGGCGCGGCCGCGGGGCAGCGTCATCAGCTTGGTGCCGCCGATGAACAGGTCGAGCCGGTCATCATGGAGCCGCACCCGCAAGCGATGGCCGATCAGCCGTGATGGCACGGTGTAGAACACCTTTCTCAGCGTGAAGCTGCTGGTCGAGGTGATGGTGACGATGGTCTCTTCGTAATCGCTGGTTCGCCGATCGGGCAGGTGCTGCAATGACGCGCGCTCGGTATCGATACGGGCGCCATTGCGACGGTTCTTGCGGCTGACGATCTCGTCGATGAAGCGGCGATAGGCCGCCAGATCATTGAAGTCGGACGAGCCGCGCATCAGCAGGGCATCCTTGATCGCCGCCTTGAGGTGCCCATGGGGGCTCTCGATCCCGCCATTTTCATGCGCGATGCCACGGTTGTTGCGCGTCGGCGCCATGCCGTAATGTTCGCACAACGCGTTATAGCGCGTCGTCAGGTCAGCCCGTGCATCTTTGTCGAGATTGCGGAATGCCGCCGACAGGCTGTCGCTGCGGTGCTCGCGGGGCGCGCCGCCCACCGTCCACAGGGCGTTCTGCAGTCCTTCCGCCAGCGCGACATAGCTCTCGCCGCCAAGAATGACATGGGCATGCTCGAAGCCCGACCACATTAGCCGGAAATGGTAGAGACGGTGGTCGAGCGGCACCCCGGCGATCCGGACCTCGATGTCGCCCATATCGGTGAAGTCGGATAGCCCCATCCGGCCTGGTTCATGGACCTGCCGGAAGATCACCTCCTGATCGGCGCCATGAATGGCCCGCCATGTGCGGATACGCCGCTCCATCGTCCGCCTGATTCCTCGGTCAAGGTCAGGGTGGCGCCGGCACATCTCCTCGTAAATCGCAACCGTGCGCAAACCGGGCGCTGCCTGCAGCAGCGGCACGATCTCGGCATCGAAGATGTCCGCCAGCGGATCGGGACGGCGACGGCCTCGCTCCCTGTAGCGCTGAGAAGGCAGAAGGGGGTTCAGCCCAAGCCGATATCCTGTGGCCTGGCTGAACCCTGACTTGGCGGCCGCCAGCGGCACCGCGTCGTTCTGTCGATGTTTCATGAAAAGCCTCATCTGATGATCGTTGACATGGCGACC
>CAXTOI010000319.1:0-4692 GCA_964245645.1 uncultured Novosphingobium sp.
TCGTTCTCAAAGCATCGGAGGTTTGCCCGCGGACCCACGCGCTCGTTGTCGAGGCGCTCGTTGAATCCGGGCTTAAGGGCGGTATCGTCAACCTCATCACCAATGCGCCCGAGGATGCAGCGGAGGTGGTTGGCGCGATGATCGATCATCCCGCGGTGCGGCGAGTAAACTTCACGGGCTCGACGGCCGTGGGGAAGATCATCGCTCGCCGCTGCGCCGACAATCTCAAACCGGCGTTGCTCGAACTCGGCGGAAAGGCGCCCGTCGTCGTCCTGGAGGACGCCGATCTCGACGAAGCGGTTGCCGCGTGCGCGTTCGGCGCCTTCATGAATCAGGGTCAGATTTGCATGTCGACAGAGCGCATCATCGTCGTGGAGACCGTCGCTGACGCGTTCGTTGCGCGATTCCAGGCAAAGGTCGCTACGATGGCGGTCGGTGATCCGCGTGAAGGCACGGCGCCGCTAGGGGCGGTCGCTGACCGCAATACCGTCGAGCATGTCAGTACGCTTATTGCGGAGGCGCTGGCGTTTGGGGCCGAAAGGATAAACGGCGGTGATGCGAACGGCGTGCTGATGCCTCCGCAGGTGGTCGACCGCGTCACTCCCGCAATGCGTCTGTTCCGTGAGGAAAGCTTTGGCCCGGTCGTCTGCATCGTCCGCGCCGCGAATGAGGGACATGCGGTCGAGCTTGCCAACGACAGCGAATACGGGCTTTCCGCCTCGGTTTTCACCCGCGACGTAGCCCGTGGCCTGGTGGTGGCGCGCAAGATCCGATCCGGCATCTGCCATATCAACGGGCCGACCGTTCACGACGAGGCGCAAATGCCGTTCGGCGGACTGAAAGCGTCCGGATATGGGAAATTTGGAGGCCGGGCCGGCATCGACAGCTTTACCGAGCTGCGCTGGATCACGATCGAGACACAAAAGGGCCGATTTCCCATTTGACCCTCCTCATTGCCACCAAAGTCCAATCATGGGCAGCTTTGTGTCCCACTGCTGTGCGACTCTGGTTCCCCAAACTCAACGAAGGTTGAAGGCAGTCAGCCCGGCAGCCGCTCCGGAGCCTTGCTTTTGATACCGAAAGTCGTGGCGATGACTTGTCGTGGCGCGTCTATCGTACGCGGGCTACACTTCGCGCGCGAACATAGAAAAGGGATGACCCAGATGCATTCGCGCTTCCTGCTGGCCTGCCTCGCGGCGGCGGCGATGCCAACCACGGTTGATGCCCAGGCCAAGGAGGCCGCGCGGACTGTCACGGTGGCTTTGGGCGGAGATCTGATCGGGCCCGTTCATCCGATGAACAGGACGACCGATAAGCAGTTTGCTGAGGTAGCTGAGCTGTTTCGAAATGCCGATATCGGCTTCGCGAATCAGGAGAATTCGGTCTTCGATCTGAAGACCTTCGACGGCTTTCCGGCGGCCGAAAATGGTGGAGGCCAGCCGCTTCGCTATGCGTCCCACGCTAGGGACGTGAAGGATATGGGCATTTCGCTCCTGTCCGTTGCCAACAACCATGCGACCGATTTTGGGCCGGAAGGGTTGACCGCGACGCTACGCAACCTGCGGGACGCCGGAGTCGTCGCAGGTGGCGCCGGCCTGAGCAATATAGCGGCACGCGGTCCAGTGTACCTCAATATTGCTAAGGGGTCGGTAGCGCTGGTGGCGACGGCCTCGACCTTCCCACCCCTGGCGGTCGCAGGCCCGTCGATCGAGCGCCATGGCATGCAGTCGAAGCCCCTACCTGGGATCAGCGCTCTCCACGTCCGCAAGGTGCGCATTCTGCCGCCCGACATGCTGGAGAAGGTTCAGGAAGCCGCCGGGCCGCTAGCGATGCCGGAGGATGGCGGCTTCCGGATCGATGACCAGCTGTTTCGCGCGGGGCCGGCTCCCGCCATGCGCTGGGAAATGAAGGCCGCCGATCGCGACGCCGAACTCGGCGCAGTGGACGAGGCACGACGCCGCGCCGATCTCGTCATATTCTCGATACACGCTCACGAAACGGCCGGTGACAAAGAGGCCCCGACTGTCCCCTTCAATCCAATGGTGCTGCAACACGCCAATGAGGCTGCCAGTCCCGACGATCCGACACCGGCCAATTTCGAAGTCGAACTGTTCCATGCAGCGGTCGAACACGGGGCCGACCTCATAGCGCGGCACGGCCCGCACATTATTGCTGGAATCGAGATCTACCACGGCAAACCAATTTTTTACGGGCTCGGGAGCCTGTTCCTGGACTTTCAGGGCGATCGTGTGCTTCACACGCCGAGTGGTGAATTAATTCCCGTACCGGACGCGTGGTTCGACGGCTTTGTGCCTGTCTGCACCTTCAACGCCGGCCGTTTGACGCGCATAGTTCTTCATCCGATCGCACTGGAAACCGCTGCCGGGCCCCGGAGCGGTTCTCCAAGCCTTGCCCATGGGCAGCGGGCGCAAGTGATCCTGCAGCGGCTTAAGGAGCTCTCGGCGTCATTTGGAACAAAAGTCGAGATCAAGGGCGATATCGGTGTCGTTGAACTTGCGTCTTAGTCGCCACGTTGGCGGCGGGCATATGCGATGGTAGGCCACTTCGCCTCAGCGCAGCGACCGGCTCAGGCGATGCATCTGCCCCGCGGATGATCGCCATGGGACTTACGAAGAGAACAGGAAACAGGATATGAAAACCCGCGCAGCCGTCGCGTTCGAGGCGAAGCGACCGTTAGAGATCGTCGAAGTTGATCTCGAGGGGCCGAAGGCCGGCGAAGTGCTGGTCGAGATCATGGCGACGGGGATCTGCCACACCGATGCTTACACGCTAGACGGGTTGGATAGCGAGGGTCTCTTCCCCAGCATCCTCGGTCACGAAGGTGCGGGGATCGTCCGCGAGGTCGGCGCCGGCGTCACCAGCGTGGAGCCGGGCGATCACGTCATCCCGCTCTACACGCCAGAGTGCCGCCAATGTAAGTCGTGCCTCAGCGGCAAGACCAACCTTTGCACCGCGATCCGAGCAACGCAGGGCAAAGGGCTGATGCCCGACGGCACGTCACGGTTCTCGTACAAAGGTCAGCCGATCTTCCATTACATGGGCTGCTCGACCTTCTCGAACTTCACCGTGCTGCCCGAGATCGCGGTGGCGAAGATCCGCACCGACGCGCCGTTCGACACCAGCTGCTATGTCGGCTGCGGCGTCACCACCGGGGTCGGCGCGGTGGTCAACACCGCCAAGGTCCGGTCGGGCGAGAGCGTCGTTGTCTTCGGGCTCGGCGGCATTGGACTCAACGTCATCCAAGGCGCGCGGCTTGCCGGCGCCGGCGTTATCGTGGGGGTCGACATCAATCCGGCGCGCGAGGAGTGGGGTCGGCGGTTCGGCATTACCCACTTTCTCATGAAGGGCCAGATCGAGATTGATCCGATGATCACCCACCGCCTCACCCTAGACGAGATCAACAAGGGGTTCGACCTAATGCACGCCGGCGAGAGCATCCGCGCGGTCGTGGTCTATTGATGGAGACGGTCTCGCGCTTCCTCGCGCGGGTACACGACGAGGTGATCACGCCCTGTTGCCGTAGAGCGCCACCGGCTTGCCGTGTCGCTTGATGTACTCACGCGTCGCGTCCATGTAGGAAAAAGGTGCTCTCGCTCTCGACCATCTTGAGATGCATCAGTTCGCTGGTGGCATCGTCGATGTCGACCAGCAACGTGCACTGCGGCCCGCGATCCTCAAACCATATGTGGACGCCCCCCGATGGCAAGCGTGATTTCGGTGGCATTCAGCTTATCGAGTGCTTCCATATGTCCGGCCTACTGATGCGGGATGAACCCGCTGGCCTTGATGCAGTCCGCTTGCCTGTTCCCAATCACCAATGCGGGCTTTTCGCCCTAGGTTCGAGCGGGGTTTACAAGCTGTGGTTCGATCGCTTCACATCACCTTGACACACTCACCATCCTCGGGGCCGACATGACTCCCGAGGCATCTCGTCCTACGCTGCCATTTTCACAGCTGCGCGATATTCTTCCCCTCTGCTCAGAACCACCCAGGCAATCCTGGCAGTCTTGTTCGCCATCGCTACGGACACCAACCGGGCCGGTCGGCGCTCAAGCAAGCCATTGATCCAAGCCGTCGCTGCAGTCGGTTTATTGCGGGCGAAGCGCAGTACTGCCGTCGCCCCGACTACGAGTAATGTCCGGAGGTAACTATCTCCCACCCGCGAGATCGCGCCGAGCTTCTCCTTTCCTCCTGAAGAATTGGATTTTGGGGTGAGGCCAAGCCACGCGGCAAATTGGCGACCGTTTCGGAAGAGTGCTGGGTCTGGCACCGACGCGGTGATGGCGGTTGCCGTGATATATCCGATGCCCGGAATTGTCTCGAGGCGGCGACTGACGGCGCTGTTGCGGTGCCATTCTAGAAGCTTGCTCTCGACTTGTCGGATTTGCATGCTGAGTTCACCGATCTGCTCCATCAACGGTTTGAGCGCGGATCGGGCCAATTGCGGCAAGAGAAGTGGTCCTTCGGTCGCATCGAAGCATTGCGTAACGATATTGATCAGATTCGCGGTTCCCTGTGCTGCTATGACCCCGAATTCGGCGAGATGTCCGCGCAGAGCATTCATGACCATCGTACGTTGCCGAACAAGTGTCGATCGGACCCGATGTAGCATCAGAACCGATCGTGTCCCGGCGTGTGGTGTAGGTTCCGGCGGTAGCGCTGCTGGCCGGA
>CAXTOI010000320.1:0-4682 GCA_964245645.1 uncultured Novosphingobium sp.
CGACGATTTCCGCAGCATCGGCAGCGTCCGCGTCCGCGTCGGCCACGGCGACGGCAGCGTTCGCGGCATCGGCACGCGCGGTCGCGGAGACGGCGAACGAAGCCGCCAGCAACCCCGCGACCAGCGCCGGATAGCTGGCGCGCAAGCGGGTGTGCGCTGCATGCGCAGCGCGATAGGAAAGTTTCACAGGGTGTCCTTCGGAACAAACGGCGTGCGCCGTGACGGCACGGCGCACGGCAGCGCACACGGCAAGCTCCGCCTGCGACTGGCACGGGCGGAGCAGCAGGTCGGGGCGGGTCAGAGATCGGTGTAGAGCGGCTCATCGGCGATCAGCACGCGATCGAGTTCGCGCGGGTAATCGCCGTAATTGCGCGCCGCATAATGGACCGCGCCGCGATTGTCCCAGAAAGCCACCGAGCCGGGCCGCCAGCTGAACCGCAGCTGGAACTCGGGCCGCTGGTACTGGCGCAACACTTCGGCCAGCAAGGCTTCGCTCTCCGCCAGTTCCAGTCCGAGAATCTGCGGCCGCTGAGTAAAATTGACCCACAGGATCTTTTCGCCGGTCTCGCGATGGGTGCGCACCAGCGGGTGCGCGACGATCGGGTATTCATGACCCGACGCGTTCAGCGCGGCCCGAAAATCATGCGTGACGTGCAATCCTTCGAGACGCGCCTTCAGCTCGTCGCTCAGCCCCTGCCAGGCAAGATGCGCATCGACCCAGATGGTATCGCCACCGATCGGCGGCAGATCGACCGCGCGCAGCACTGCACCCCAGGTCGGCACGAGGCGCCAGCTGGTATCGCTGTGATAGGCTTCGCCCGCGCGCACCGGCCGACCGGACTGCAAGGTTTCATAGCGCGGCTGGTCGATCGCGGCGATCTTGTGGATCGGCGTGAGACTGTCCTGATGGCGCGTGGTCGGATGCGTATAGAGCGGTCCAAAATTGGCCGCGAAGGCGGCCTGGGTTTCTGCGGTGAGCGTCTGATCGCGAAAGAACACGACCTTGTGCTTGACCACCGCGCTGCGGATCGCCTGACGCAACTGGTCGGACAAGGGCTGCGAAATATCGACGCCATGAATTTCAGCGCCGATCGTCGGCTGCAGCGGACAGATAACGAGCGCATTGACGACGGCGTCAAGCTTTTCTAGTGTTTTGGTAGACATTAGGATACTCCTTCTTCGACAGGCCCGCGGCGCGGCGATGCGTCGATTGCAATGGCGGAAGGTGACGAGCGTTGGAAATTCAATTTTGAAATATAGACTTGATTTTTGCTCAATGGCTCGCCGGAATTGGTGATCAATGACGCCTGAAATCACCGCCATACGTTTACTATGCAAATAAAACAGTACAAAGCTTTAAAACATGCGCGGTCTATCTTCAAATACTCATATGATGAATATTATTGTTGCCGTAGACTTCATCGCACATTAGATTTTCGAATTTATTGATCAGCACCGATATGATGCACGAAAAGACTATCGGGGCGCGAGGGCAAGGGCCCTCGGCAGTGGCCCTTGCGCCTTTCCTTCCTCCTACCGCTTAGAAAAAAGTCAAAGCCAAAAGCCTTTGGTATTACTCCCCTCCTCCGGCGGAGAAGCGCTGGGGATCGGGGGCGGTGCGGATGCACCGCGTCCAGGCGGGCGTGGATGCCCCCACCCGAACGGGCGAGGAGTTTTACCGCCTCGATCTAGAACGGAATGACTCTAGTGGCTTGGCGGGCTGACCGCGGGCGCGCCGAAACGCGCGGGATATATGGCCGCAGCGATGCGCCAGATCGCCAGGCCGGCTTTATAGCAGCGGCGGCGAAAAGGCCGATGACAGCGGCCGGCGCGGGGTGATTTCGCCGGCGTGCGCGAAGGTGTCGAGCACCTCGCGCTGGTTGAGGACCACCTGCGCATCGATCGGAACGATCCGCCGCGCATTTTTCCTGACCATGTCTGCGGCAATCGGCAGCGGCAGTCCGGTCTCGGTGGCCAGCACGCGGGCATAGCCATCGGCATGCGAAAACGCCCAGCTCAAGGCCCGGGTTTCGCGACCGATGAAGTCCGCGAGTATCTTGCGCTTTGGTGCGATGATCCCGGCATTGGCGACATCGAAAGCGTAGCTGCCGACATAATCGCGCCCGTCAACAACGATACGCGCGCCGCCCGCGCGCGCCAGCGACACATAGGGTATCCAGGTCGACCAGGCCGCGACAGCGCCGGACGCAAGCGCGGCGGCGCTGTCGCTCGGGGTGAGGAACGTGATCTGCACATCGCTGATCCGCAAGCCGTTGCGCTCCAGCACGCGGAGCACCAGAAAATGGCCGACACTGCCGCGCGTGGTGGCAATTCGCTGGCCTTTCAGCCCGGCAATATCCCGGATCGGAGAAGCCTGCGGCACGACGATGGCCAGCGCCGCACTCGGCCGGGTATCGCTATGTTGCGCAGCCACCGCCTGGATCGGGCTCCCCGCCTCATAGGCGAACAGGAACGGCGCATCGCCGACCAGGCCCACATCGACTGCGCCGGAGCCGATCGCCTCCAGCAACGGCTGCGCGGCTGGAAATTCCGACCATTCGATCTGATAAGCGGTTCCCGACAAGGCCCGGGCAGCCAGCATCAATGCCTTGGTGCCCCCCTTCTGGCTGCCGACACGCAGCACCCCGCCCTTGTCGGCCGATCCAAGCCGGCAGCCGGCAAGAACCAGACTGGCGCCGGCGGCGGACAGCAGGCCGCGCCGCGAGTTCAACAGGATAGGCATCGATCAGGCGACCTCAGGAAAATCGGCCGAGGCGACGGAGGCGGTGCGCGTGATACCGGGCGTCATTGGTTGCAACCTGTGCCTCCCTCCCCGTCTAGGGAGGGGTATCCGCGCTGGTGAGGACGCTCGGCTTGTCGGCCTTGCTGCCCCACCCCCCACTCCCCGCTGGGGAGGGGAGAAAGGGGCGGCGCCAACGACATTGGGTATAATCGCCAGGCGAATTTACGGTACGACATCCTAGCCGGCCAGCGCGACCGGCTTGCCGATCCGCTTGGCCACCTTGCGGCGGGCCAGCGGGATCAGTTCCTGGCCATAGGTGATCGCGTCGGCCAGCGGATCGAAGCCCCGGATCAGGAAGTGGTCGATGCCAAGGTCGAAATAATCGAGCAAGGCGTCGGCCACTTGCTCGGGCGTTCCCACCAGACCGGTGGAGTTGCCTGCCGCTCCAGTCAGCGCCGCCACGCCGGTCCATAACCGCCCGCTGCGCCGGCCGCTCGCTGCCGTCTCCAGCAAGCGCAGCGAGCCGGCGTTGAACGGGCGGTGACCGGTGATCGGCAAGCCCGCCGCCTCGCGATTGGCGCGCACCTGCTCCTCTATCTCGGCGGCGCGGCGCCAGGCTGCTTCCTCGGTATCGGCGACGATCGGCCGTAGCGACAGCGAAAAGCCAGGATTGCGGCCATACCGGGCGGCAGAGCGGCGCACCATGCGCACCGCCTCGCCGACCTGTTCCGGCGTTTCGCCCCATAGCGCGTAGACATCGGCGTGACGGCCGGCGACATCGATCGCTTCGGGCGAGGAGCCGCCGAAGAACACCGGCAGATTGTCCGGCTTGATCGCGGCGTAACCCTGCTTCACTTCATAGAACCGGCCCTTGTGATCGAACGGCTGGGCCTGGGTCCACTCCTGCTTGAGGATATCGAGGTACTCGTCGGTGCGGGCATAGCGTTCCGCCTTGGTGGTGTTGACGTCGCCATCGCGCGCCATCTCGGTATCGGCACCGCCGGTGATGATATGCACCGCGACTCGTCCGCCCGACAGCTGATCAAGCGTCGCCAGCTGGCGCGCGGCCAGCGTCGGCTGGGTAAAGCCCGGTCGATGGGCGACGAGGAAGCCCAGCCTGGTGGTGATCGCGGCGGCATGCGCGGCGACAAGCTGGCTTTCCGGGCTGGACGAGCCGAACGGGATCAGCACCCGGTCGAAGTCGCCGGCTTCCTGCGCCCGGGCCGCGGCATCGACATAATCCCGATCGAGCACCCGCTCACGCGACGCGCCGTCGATTTCGGAGCTGTTGTTGAAGCCGATGTAGCCGATGAATTTGACGGTCATGGTCATTTCTCCTGAGTGATTGAAGCGATATTCAAATGACAAAAAAGCCGTGGGAGCCGTCCTGCTCGAGCTGCGCGACAAGACCGAACTCCCAGTCGAGATAGGCCTGCATGGCGGCATGGGCATTGTCGGTGCCCTCGTAGGGCCGGCGGTAACGGCCCTCAGGCCCGCGCGGCGGCGGTCCGCGATCGGCGCCGGTGGCAAGCTCGCCGCTGAAGCCGTCATCAAGGACGTAAACTTCCCAACCGAGCTGGGCGAGCCAGGAGGCGGTCATGTCGGCGCGCGCGCCGAGATCGTCGGCCAGTACCAGGCGGGCGCCGCGGACCGGCGCAAAATGATCGGTCTCCTGAACCAGTTGCCCGCCCTGGGCATTGCGAAAGCCCGCGATGTGCCGCGCGGCGAAATCTTCCGGCAGCCGCACGTCGAAACGATACAGGGTGCGGGCGCTGCTCGCTTGCAGCCCGGCGAGTTCGGCCGGCGTGATCCGCTTCACTCCGGCGCGATAGGCGACTTCGCGCGCCCGCGCGCGGGCATCATCGGCGAGGGCGGGCTGCGCTGCCGGCGCGCGATACCCGGCGCCGGTATCGAGCGCCTGCCCCGCCAGCGTCCAGCC
>CAXTOI010000321.1:0-4658 GCA_964245645.1 uncultured Novosphingobium sp.
CCCTGAATCGAACCATTGCCGATTATCATAACGTTCGTTATCGTGCGGTTGGCGCAAAAGGCGCGATGGGGAGTTGCGCTGATGTTTTCGACGATCGACAACCCCCGGCTGGAATTCGCAATGGCGGTCCGCCTGCAATTTCCGCGCGTGCAGACCATCCCCAACACCCCGATGGGCGGCAACCGTAGTGCGGTCTATGTGGACAGCGGCACGTTCGAGGGGCCGCGGCTGCGCGGGAAGGCGGTACCGGGGTCGGGTGGCGACTATGCCTATTTCCGGCCCGACGACGTGGCGGTGTTCGATGCCCGCTACATGCTCGAGGAGGAGGATGGCACGCTGATCCTGCTGCACAATCGCGGGTTCCTGTGGGGCCGCCGACCCGACACGATGGAGCGGTTGCGCAGCTGGGCGTTCAACGGCGGCACCCCGGTCGACCAGCAGGAATATTATCTGCGCGGTAACCCCATCTTCGAAACCTCGGTCGGTAAGCATGACTGGCTGACCAAGCATGTCTTCATCGGCGGGGGGGAACGGCACGCCGATGGCAATCTGCTCAAATATTACGCCCTGACCTGACCGTTGCGGGCTGGCGTCTGGCCGCGAGTTGCGCGTCCGACACCCAGACGCCATGTACCTGCGGGCGCATCCTCACCGGCATCGGCACGCGCGCGACGGCCCCTGCGGCAATTTCGCCCGCGTCGATCACCCATAATTCGGACTCGAAGACCTCATCCCCGGTGCGCCGGTCGACCACCGCCAGCAGCCAGCCGTCATGCCCCGCGCGCGCCGATTCGATATGGACGGGTTCGCTCACGGCCATCTCCGGCGGCAGGCCCAGCATGTCTACGCGGCCGTTGCCCGGCTCGATGCGGATCAGCGCGTTGAACGCCGCGCCGACCGGGCCACCGGGCAGTGGCGGGCCGCCTCGCGGGTTCATGCTGCAATAAAAGGCGTAGCGATACGGCCGGCCCTGATCGGCGTCGCGCAGCCGGGGCAGATCGCCCGGCGGACCCAGCGGGCGTTCTCCAAAGCTGTCGGCGCCGCTGGCCAGATCGAACGTCCAGCGGGTCAGCGCGCCCCCGATTTCCCACGGCTGGCGGTGGATGCCACCGGCCTCTCGCATGAAGGCGAAGGCGTTGGTATCGGTCAGGCACAGATCGAGATGTACATGGTCGCCCTCGTCGAATGCGTTGACGATGTGGAAGGCGGAAACGCCTTTGGGGCCTTTGAACCAGCGGATCTCGCCGCCCGTACCATACCGCGGCATGATCCCCACCCAGCTTTCCAGATCCTGCTGGTGCGCCCAGTGGGCGCCGCCCGCCTGCAATCTTCCATGATCCACGGTGGTCGGAAAAATCGGGAACATCACATGGCGTTCGGTGATCGCGAAATCATGCACGCTGGCGCAATACGGCGCCTCGAACCATTGTTCCGACACCAGCTTGCCGGTGCGGTCGGCGATGCCATAGGCGATATCGCGTGAACATAGCCCGCCGGCCTCATAGCCGAAAAAGAACATTTCGCCGGTGGCCGGATCGACGCGGGGATGCGCGGTAAAGGTTTGCGATTTCAGCGCGCCCTGGAAATCGAACCGGCCGATCGTCGCCAGCGTTTCGGGATCGATTTCATAAGCCAGCCCATCTTCCTTGGTCATGAACAGACGGCCGGCGTGCCAGACCGGCGTGGTGTTGGCAACGGTGCGGTCCTTGCCGGCAACGCTGGCATCATCGGTATAGGGGTTGCGATAGCGGCCAAACAGCGCGCGCCGTGCATCGCGTTCCAGCCGATAGCGTTCGGTCTCGACATAGCGGATGTTGTAATCGACATGGCCATCGGCGAAACGGAAACGCGAGATCATGCCGTCGCCCGACAGCACGACGTCATCGTCATGCAGCGGAGCGTGGGCGGGATCGGGCACCGCGCGGAAAAACGCGCCGCTGATCTCGGCGGGCAGCGTGCCGATGACCGGCAGGTTGCGGATCGAGGTTTCCATCCGTACCGGGGTGTTCAGACCGGTGAAATGGCTGGTCTGGGGGAAAACGGTCATCGTGCCTCTCCTGGCAAAACCCTCATCGTCGGACGCTAACAGTCGTTACTGTTGTTGCCAAGCGATGGTTTGGGCATTGCTCAGTTGACGCCGCGCAATGGGTATGGGAACGACGGGCCATGGCCCACGCCCTTGTCCCCCCTCGTGACCTGTCGCTCGATCGCTACGGCATAAAATCGGCCGAAACGCTGCATCGCATCCTTAAGCTGTCGAACAAGCTGATGACGCCGTTTTCCGCCAATCTCGAACGGCAGTATCGCATTAGCATCAATGAATTCCGCCTGCTCATGCTGATCGGCCGGCACGGCAGCGCAGCTAGCCATGAATTATCCGACATGACTGGCGTGAGCATCATGAGTGTGTCGCGGGCCGTGACCGCTTTGGAAAAGCATGGGCGCATCACGGTCAAGCCTGATCCCGCCAATCGGCGCCGCAAGACGCTGAAACTGACCGCGGAGGGGGAGCGCTTGTTCGCCATCATGGCGCCGCAGACCGATCTGGTCGGCACCTATCTGCTGTCGGCACTGCGGCCCGACGAAGTCATGGCGCTCGACCGGTTTCTCGATACGCTGATCGGCACGCTGGAAGCGACCGACGATGCCGGGCGCTCGCTGTTTCTAGACCACACAAGGCCGGATTCGGCGGACGCCTGAGCGTCAGGCCGGGATGCTGACCACCGGCGCAACGGTCTCGATCTGCATCACCTTGGTCTCCAGATAAGGCATCAACCCCTCGACCCCGCCCTCGCGGCCGACGCCCGATTGCTTGAAGCCGCCGAACGGCAGGCTGAAATCGGCCTTCATCCCATTCTGCCCGACATTGCCCACACGCAGCCGCCGGCCTATGGCATAGACCGCGTCGCCATCGGTGCTCAGCACGGCCGAATTGAGCCCGTAGTCGCTGTCGTTGGCGATCTCGATCGCATGATCGGTGTCTCGTGCGGCGATCAGCGCCAGCACCGGCCCGAAGATTTCCTCGCGCGCGATCCGCATTGCACTGTCGACTTCGGTGAACAGCGTCGGCTCGACGTAGAAGCCGGTTTTCAATCCTGCCGGTCGCCCACCGCCGGTGACCAGCCGTGCGCCTTCCTGCCGGCCGATCGCGACATATTCCTCGATCCGGTCGCGCTGCCGCCGCATTGCGATTGGCCCCATTTCGGTCGCCGGATCGAGCGGCGAGCCAATCCGCACGGCCTGCATTTCAGCGGCTATGGCGGCGGCGATCGCATCGACGCGGTGCGCCGGCACGATCGCGCGGCTGAGCATGGCGCAGACCTGACCCGACAGGATGGTGATGGTCCGCGCCAGGATCTTGCCCGCCAGTTCGGTCGGCATGTCGTCCAGCACGATCGCGGGCGATTTGCCGCCCAACTCCAGTGTGACGCGCGCGATCCGTTCGCCCGCGACGCTGGCAATCCGGCGGCCCGCCGCAGTCGATCCGGTGAAGCTGACCTTGTCCACCCCCCGGTGCCGCACGAGGTAATCGGCGGTCGCGCGATGCGCCGGCATCAGGTTGAGCACGCCGGCGGGCAGACCGGCCGCCTCTGCCGCCTCGGCCAGCAGATAGGCCTCCAGCGGAGTCTCGGGCGCGGGTTTCATGATGATGGTGCAACCGCAGATGAGGGCGGGCGCGATTTTCTGGACCATGATCGAATAGGGCATGTTCCATGGCGCAACCGCCGCGACCACCCCCACCGGCTCGCGGATCAGCACCGAAATATGGTCCGGCACCGTGCTGGGGCGGCGCGTTTCCCAGTCGTATGCTTCGCCGATATCGGCATAACCGGCCAGTGTCGCGGTGCCCTGCATCGCGGCGATCGGGGCAAAGCTGACCAGCGCGCCGATCTGCGCGACGAAGGCGGCGGCCAGTTCCGATTGGCGGGTCTGCAGATGCGCCGCCATCCGGCGCAGCACGGCGGCGCGATCGGCGACCGGCATGATCGGCCACGGCCCGCTGTCGAACGCGCGACGCGCGGCCATCACGGCGGCATCCATATCCGCTTCGCCAGCCTCCCCGACGATGGCCGATACTTGCTCGGTATGCGGCGAGACGATCTCGATGTGGCCCGATTGCTGTGGCGGCACCCACGCACCACCGATGAACAGCCGATCGGCGTGGCGCAGCGTGACGCCAGCGGGTAGCAGGTTGGACATGGCAAACTTCCTCGGCACGGCGCCGCACAATATAACGAACGTTATGGAGAATGCCGATGCGGCGGTGGGTTGTCAACTTGGCCTGGGTGCGACCCGGATACTGTTACCGTATGCCAGGCAACGATGAACCACATCGCCGTCGCCGCTCCTCCTCGCCAGCGAATGGGAATGACAATCCTCATGGGTCAGGGCATCCGCCCCTTGGTATCAGCTACGAGGATTACGCTATCGCGCTGCTCGACGAGATCGAGGCGCCGGAGCATCTGCGGGCGCGTTTCACCGTGGGCTATTAGCGGTGCCTAGGGAAGCTCTGATTACGTCCGTTATTGATCAGAGGATGCCTGAAATATCTCCGTCAGCCCGGCCTTGAGCCGGGCCAAGGCTGCCTTTTTGCACCGAACAGGCAAAGAAAGAAGCCCAAGCCCGGGTCAAGCCCGGGCCGACGGGGGTGTTATCCT
>CAXTOI010000322.1:0-1774 GCA_964245645.1 uncultured Novosphingobium sp.
CATTTCTTAGCCAAACGGAAGCGGGCGATTCCGTTTTCATGCGCGATGCTCTAATAAGCGCAATCGAGGCGGCGGCCAATGGTCGGTGCCGCATGCCATTAGCAGTTCTATCAAGGTGCCGGCGCGGACGGAATATGATCCTCATATTTGTCCCAATGCGCGAGGATCTCATGCACCACCGGCGCGCCGACGCGATAATTGGCCTCGAACGCGCCAAGCTGGCCCGGTCCCTCGTCACCCACGCTTTGGGCCGCCGACAAGCCGGGCGGCGGCATGGTCTGATTGCTGGCGGTGCGCAGCACCATCACGCGATCGAGATCGACCAGTCCTGACCTTGCCAATATTTTCATCGCCCCGGCCAGCGACTGGCTTTCCATGTTCGACATGGCAAAGACACCCTTGCCGTCGGTCCACAATTTTACCCAGTCCTCTGCCCAAATCGTCCGGCCCGGCCCGTGCCAATAGCGCACCGAGCCCAGCGTCTCGCCCATCAGCACGAATGGCGGGCGTTGGGCATTCGGAAAGCCGGTCCACATCGCCCGCTCTTTGCGAAGCGCGGGACTATCGGGAATTTTTACGTCCCTGGTCATCGCGTATGCCCAACAGGCAAGGCCCTGGTTGAGCTTTTGCGCCATGGCCAGCTTGCCGCTGTCGGTATAGCCGGCAAAGCTGTGCGGATCGGCAGGTAACTCGTCGGGCCGTTTCGCGCCGATGGCAAACAAGCCGTAGGGCCAATCTTTCGGCACCTCGCGATCGTCGAATTCGCGCAAGGTATCGCCCTAGACCACCCACCGGGCCCACGCCGCGCTACCGACCGAGGCCAGCTTCGGATCGGTGCCGGATATGCCGGTGAACAGCCAGTACGTCTTGCGAAAATCGAAGCGCGCATCAAGCACGAGCGCTTCGAGCTGCTCGCCGACCCCGCCGATCATCGAGCCGGTATCGCCCCAGACCATGCCGTACAGCCCGGCGTCGTTTCGGCGCAGCGGGTGCAACGCGCCCTTGATCGCGATCACCTGATCGAGATGCTCGCGTTCCGCCCACAGCTGGAATTCGCCCGGCTCGTCGCCCATGTCCTGGCCAGGCTCGAAATTGGCGATGACCACCATCTTCACCGCAATGGGGTGCGCCACCGGCACCGCCGGTACCGGAGGCTCGGCCGACCACGCCGGGGCAAGGCTTTCGGTCAGAACGACGGTCCAGGCGCATAAGACCAGCATCAAATTTCGTGCCATATGTCGCCCCTTGACGATTACGGTTTGGTTTACGACGCCACTCTTCGCCAGCTTGCCTGCGCAGATCAAATCCTTTGATTTCACTCCATGGTTGCAAAAATTGGAGCGATGCGGCTCGCTCTACACGTATTTGATGTCTGCCTTGGTCAATGCCGCGCTACGCTCGCTATCCGGGCGTGCGAGAACGGCGGACGGCATTGCCGAAGCCGGAACACCTGCAAGTGAGAGTTGATGTCCGACCCGCATTTGCAGACAGACCACGTTGACGGCATAGCTGCACGTGGTTGCAACTCTTTGGAGCTTTGCCATGCCGATCGAGGCCATCAATCATGTTCAGCTGGCGATGCCGGCCGGAAAGGAAGATGATGCGCGCCGGTTCTACGCCGAGGTTCTGCAAATACCCGAAGTGGAGAAGCCGCCGCATCTGGCGAAACGCGGGGGATGCTGGTTCGAGCGGGGGCCTCTGAGAGTCCATCTTGGCGTCGAGCACGACTTTCGCCCTGCCACAAAGGCTCATCCCGCGTTTACGGTAACGGATC
>CAXTOI010000322.1:1784-4658 GCA_964245645.1 uncultured Novosphingobium sp.
GCGATTGGATGGCGCTGGCTTCAAAGTTGTCGATGACGAACCACTCGCGGGTTACGATCGCCGGTACGTTGCGGACCCATTCGGCAACCGCATCGAACTGATGCAGCCAGTGTCATTGTGAAGATTCCTGAACTCGATCCCAATCCGGCTGATAGCCGCGGCGGGCCGCCGCTCAGCCGCTTGGTCGCCAGCCCCCGAGGCGCATGATCATCACCTTCGATCCGCCACCAGCATCCGGCTGGGGATTATCCCGAGAGCGCCTTTCGCCATCCGACACTCCTCGCTATCAGCCGCCCACCGCTCATTCGAGCCGATTCCTGGAGACACGCCCGATGGCTGAAAACACCGATGAACGCCTGCGCCTGCTGATCGAACGGGTCGAGCGGCTGGAGGAAGAGAAAAAAGGCATCGGCGATGATATCAAGGACGTCTATGCCGAGGCCAAGGCGGTCGGCTACGATGCCAAGATCATGCGTCGGGTGGTGGCGCTGCGCAAGATGAAGCCCGACGACCGGCGCGAAATGGAAACCGTGCTGGAATTGTACAAGGCGGCGCTGGGGCTGGAATAGCCCACGAGATTGCCCGCACGGCTTTTGTCGGCTAGGTGGCGCGCTTTCCAAATCCAGACGAAGCAGACCCATGGCCGGCCATTCCAAATTCAAGAACATCATGCACCGCAAGGGTGCGCAGGACAAGAAACGCTCAGGCTTGTTCAGCAAGCTCAGCCGCGAGATCACCGTCGCCGCCAGGATGGGCATGCCCGATCCCGACATGAACCCGCGCCTCCGCGCCGCAGTCAATGCCGCCAAGGCGCAGTCGGTGCCCAAGGACAATATCCAGCGCGCCATCGACAAGGCGACCAAAGGCGACGGCGAAAATTACGAGGAAGTGCGTTATGAAGGCTACGGCCCGGGCGGCGTTGCGCTGATCGTCGAGGCGCTGACTGACAACCGCAACCGCACCGCCACCAATGTCCGCACCGCCTTTTCCAAGAATGGCGGCAATCTCGGCGCCAGCGGCGCGGTCAGCCATGGCTTCGAGCGGCTGGGGCTGATCGAATACGGCGCGGGCGCGGGCGACGAGGACAAGGTGCTGGAAGCCGCGATCGAAGCGGGCGCCGACGATGTCGAAAGCGACGACGACGGCCATACGATCTGGACCAGCAGCGACGTGCTTCATCCGGTCTCGCGCGAACTCGAACAATTGCTGGGGGAGGCCGAGGCGGTCAAGCTGGGCTGGAAGCCGGGGATCAAGGCGGTGGTCGGCGAGGACGATGCGCGGCTGCTGCTGAAACTGATCGACGTGCTCGACGACGATGACGACGTCCAGACGGTATGGGGCAATTACGAGATACCCGACGAGGTGATGGACAAGCTGGGTTGAACTGCACCATACCCGTCTGATCAGCCGGCTTACGTATTCACGCAGAGCGCATCGGGCAGATCGGTGCGCAGCCATTCCAGCATGGCCTCGCGCATGGCGCTGCGCAATTTCCCCAGCGCGCCCGGCTCCACGGCGCTCATCAGCAGCTTCAGTTCGACGGAGCCGACGCGGGCTTCCGCAACTATCAATGCGGCGGTGCGGCCATCCCAGCTATCCTGCGTCGCCAGCAGGCGCTCGTAGGCCGTGCGAATGGGGCCGATGTCGAAGCCGGGCCGGATCGGCAGCACGACGATGCCGGTGATCCCGCCGACGCGGGTCCAGTTCTGGAAACTGGTGTCGAGAAACTTGACGGTCGGCACGATGAAGCGTCGCTCGTCGATGGTGCGGATCACGACATAGCTCAGCCGGATGTCCTCGACCCGCCCGCTTTCGCCGTCGATGACCACGAAATCGCCGATCCGCACCGGCTCGGTCAGCGCGATCTGCATGCCCGCGATCAGCGATTTGAGCGCCGGCTGGGCGGCCGCCCCGACGGCCAGGGTGAGAATGCCTGCCGAGGCGATCAGCGTTGCGCCGACCTGCCGCACGCCGGGGATTTCGAGCATCATCAGCGCCACGGTGATCAAGATGATGATAAAGCCCAAGGTCCGCGACAGGAGCGCGATACGCGTGCGCCGGCTGCGCGCGATCAGCTCGTCATCGACATGTTCGACACGCGAAGCCATGACTTCGGCGAAGGTCTTGACCATCGCGAACACCACCCAGCCAAGCATGGCAGGAATGATGAAGCGCGAGACACTGTCCCACACCCGCGACAGCAGATCGTCCGAATCCTGCGCGATCGAGACCGCAACCGCCACGAATGCCCAGCGCAGGGGATGATTGAGCCGCCGCACCACCGCCGAATCGGTTTGCGACGCAGAGGAGTGGGCAAAGCGCCGCAGCAGCCAGAACAGCAGATAATGCACCACCAGAGCAGCGCCCACCGCGACCCCCAGCACGATCGCGGTGTGAGTCAGGCGATCGGACCAGTGGCCCAGTTCGTTCCACGAGGGCAGAGGCGTTGCCGGGCCATCGGTGGCCGCCGCCGGCATGCTCCAGAAGGGTTTGCTATCTGGCTCACTCGCAATCTTCTCGATCAATGCGCGCTTCCCCAGCTGTGGCCGGTGCCGATCTCGACACCGAGCGGCACCGACAGGTCCACCGCCGGCCGCGCCGCCTGAGCCATGACCTGGCGAATGACCGCGCTTGCCGCCGCGACATCGCTTTCGGGCAATTCGAACACCAGCTCGTCGTGCACCTGCAACAGCATCCGCACCTGGCTCAAGCGGGCATCGGCCAGCGCCGGGCCCATCCGCACCATCGCGCGCTTGATGATATCGGCGCAGGTGCCCTGGATCGGGGCGTTGATCGCGGCGCGCTCGCTGCCCTGGCGTTCGGCCTGGGCCTTGGCGTTGATGCGCGGAAACCAGCATTTGCGCCCGAACAGCG
>CAXTOI010000323.1:0-4656 GCA_964245645.1 uncultured Novosphingobium sp.
GCCGGGCAGCGTCTATCTGGTTGATTCAGGCGGGCAATATCCGGACGGGACTACCGACATCACCCGCACGGTGTGGATCGAAGGAGCAGAACCCGACGCCGAGTTGAGGGACCGTTTCACCCGCGTGCTGAAGGGCCATATCGCGCTGGCCCGCGCGGTCTTTCCAGCCGGCACCAACGGCAGCCAGCTAGACACGTTGGCGCGCCAGTTTCTATGGTCCGTTGGCCTCGACTACGCGCATGGCACCGGGCACGGTGTCGGCAGTTTTCTCGCAGTCCACGAAGGCCCGCAGCGCATCGCCAAAAGCAGCGGCGCGCAACCTGGCACCACGCAGCAGCTGATGCCGGGGATGATCCTGTCCAACGAGCCCGGCTATTACAAGACCGGCGCTTACGGCATCCGCATCGAGAATCTGCAGCTGGTCGAGACGCGTGTGATTGCCGGGGCGGAGGGCAAATTTCTCGGCTTCGAGACGCTGACTCATGTGCCGATCGATCGCCGGCTGGTCGATGTCGCCATGCTGGCTCCGGCAGAGATCGACTGGTGGAACGCCTATCACGACCGCGTGCGCCAAATTGTTGCGCCTCAACTTGACGGCGCGGCGCTGGAGTGGCTGGCTGCGCAATGTGCTCCGATTTGAATATATGCCCGGATGCCGATTGCGGCATCATCTGCGGGGCCAAGAGCTGGTTGGCCGCGCTTCTATGAAGCGATCTTTTGTTTGGCCTGGAGTTGGTCCGTGCGTATCACGCGACAAATAGCGACAAAACAGAATTGATCCGGCATAAACGAGCGACAAGCCAAGCCTAGTGCGATCAACGAAGGCCGCGTCGTGAGTGCGGATCCCCTGTCCCCCCCAAAGTTCTGCAGCGCTGCGCGGCCTTCAAAATTCCGGAAGAGGAACTGTTCGATGAAGCGGATGACCCTGGGATTTTCAGCCTTGTTGCTGGTTCTCGCCGGGGCCGGTTTTGCTGCGGAAGAACATCCGGAAACGCCGCAACCTGAAACGCGCGCCGAAGCGCAGGCGCGGGCGGGTGCGCTGTTCGACAAGCTCGATCTCAATCACGACGGCAAGCTCGACGAGGGTGACCGCGCGCTGCGGGTCAACCAGATGTTCGACCGGCTCGACACCAACCATGACGGCTCGATTTCGCGTGATGAGTTTGCTGCTGCGCATATGCGGCAGCGGGGCGATGACGATGTGGCCCATGGACATCCAGGCGGAGATCACATGGGCCACTGGGGTTACGGTCATCGTGAACTGGGCGGGCTGGTCATGCTTGTCCTGCACCGCGCCGATCCGGAGCATGTCGGTACGATCACGCGCGACGCTTTCGTGAAGGCGGCCTTATCGCTGTTCGATCAGGCTGATACCAATCATGATGGCGTGCTGACCCCCGAGGAACACCGCGCCGCGGCTGACGCCATGCGCCAGCAGATGCAAGCGCGTCGGGCTGGCTCCCGGCCGGGCGCCGGTCGCGACGAGTTTCTCCCGCCGCCGCCTGGCAATTGACCGGAGCGCAAATTTTTCGCCTATGACCGAAGCCGCACTGACCCGCCTGTTGCTCGTCGATGACGAACCAGGCCTTCGCGAACCGCTCGCCGCATACCTGACGCGCCAGGGCTTTGCCGTGCGCGAAGCAGTAAGCGCGGCCGACGCCAGGGCGCAGCTGGTCGACGAAACGCCGGATCTTGTCCTGCTCGATATCATGATGCCGGGCGAAGACGGGCTTTCGTTCTGCCGCCATCTGGTCGAGACGCGGGCGATCCCGACGATTTTCCTGACTGCGCGCGGCGAACCTACCGACCGGATCGTCGGGCTGGAAATCGGTGCCGATGATTATGTCGTCAAGCCGTTCGAACCGCGCGAACTGGTGGCGCGCATCCGCAGTGTGCTGCGCCGCGCAGTCCGCGGCCCGGCGGAGTCGGGTTCGGATGAGGATTTCCTGTTCGAAGGCTGGCGGCTCGATCCGCTCAAGCGCCGGCTGACGGCGCCCGATGGTGCGGTGGTGGCGATTTCCTCGGTTGAGTTCCGGCTGCTGCTCGCGTTCCTCGAACATCCTCGCCAGGTCCTCGACCGCGATCGGCTGCTCGATATGGTGCAGGGCCGTGAGGCGCATCTGTTCGATCGTGCGGTCGATAACCAGGTCAGCCGCCTGCGCCGCAAAGTCGAGATCGACAGTCGCAATCCGCAGATGATCCAGACGGTATGGGGCGGCGGCTATATGCTGGCGGCCGATGTTCGGCGAATACCGGGCATTTCGGAGTGACCCTTGCAGTGCCTGCCGCGGCCGTATCGCGCGGCAGGTTTCGCCTCTGGCCCGGCAGCCTGAAGGGGCAAGTGCTGCTGGCGCTTGCGGTGGCGTTGCTGCTGGCCCAAGCGATTAGCGCGGTGCTGCTATATCGGGCACAAGCGGCGAGGCGCGAGGAAGCGCTGATTCATTCGGTCGCGATTCGGCTGTTCAATGCCGGGCATCGTTCCGGCGATCGCGGCGGCCCGCTGGCCGATCGTGGGGGTGGCCCCTTGTTCGATCGCGGGCCCTTGCCCGGTCACCCGTTCTTGCCGCAGGATCACGCCCCGCCACCATTCGGCCGCGGTCCGCCGGGCGGTATCGACGTGGTCGCGGAATTTGTGCCGATTGCACAGGATCGCCGGCTACCCGATGTCGAACGCGGGTTGCGCCAGGTGCTCCAGGACCAGGCGATCAGTGTTGCCGGCATCTTCGTGGTCGATCGACCGTTCTCCGCCGATCCCATAGCGCAGGCGCATCTGGCCCAGCGCGAAGCGATGTTCGCGCATCATCCCGATCTGCCCAGCCGCGTGCTGCTGGCGGCGATCCGGCTGGAGCCCAACGGGCCATGGCGGGTGGTGCGGGTTTTCGCACCGACCGATCAAGGCGATCTGCTGACCACGCTGCTGGTCCAGACATTGGTGACCTATGCACTTTTGGTCGGCGCGGCGGCGCTGATCCTGCGGCGGATCACCCAGCCTTTGGCGGCGCTGACAACCCGGCTCGAACATTTTGCCGAGACCCGCGATCCCGAGGGTCAGGTCGCACCGCGGGGACCGGACGATCTGCGGCGGTTGATCCTGGCGCATAATGCGATGGAAGCGCGAATCATCAGTCTGCTTGATGAAAAGAACGTCATGCTGGGGGCGATCGGCCATGATCTGAAAACGCCGCTGTCGGCGCTGCGGGTGCGGATAGAATCGGTGGAAGATGACGTCGAACGCGAGCGAATGGCGACCACCATCGAGGATATCGTGCGCACGCTCGACGATATTCTGTCGCTGGCGCGTGTCGGGCGCCCCAGCGATCCGTGCGAGGCCACCGAATTGTCAGCCCTGGTAGGCTCGGTGGTGGAAGAATACGAGGATATGGGCGAGCCGGTGACCGTCGCCGACATGCCGCGCATCGTCGTCCCGCTGCGCGCCACCTGGCTCCGCCGTGCGCTGCGCAATCTGATCGGCAATGCGCTGCGCTATGGTCACCAGGCCGAGGTATCGCTGGCGCGGGAAATCGCGCGCGATGGTTCGCGGCAGGAATGGGCGGTGATCCGCATCGACGATGTCGGGCCCGGCATTGCCGATGCCGACATCGCGCGCATGCTGGAACCCTTCACCCGCGGCGACCCTTCGCGAAACAGCGAGACCGGCGGCGCTGGGCTGGGGCTTACGCTGGCTCTGGCCATTGCCGAGCAGCATGGCGGCGGGATGCGGCTGGCCAACCGCCGGGGCGCGGACGGCAGCAAGGCCGGATTGAGCGCTACGTTGCGGTTGCCGATGAAGGCTGGCAGCGCGGGTTAGGTTTTTTTCGCGGTGCATTTGGCGCTTATGGCAAAGGCCTGGACCCCAATCGCCGCATCATCGGGCAAAGCTACAACAGATGCCCTGCTCGATCACGTTTCGTTGTCAGGTAGCGGTGATTATGCGGGTTGGTAGGCAGGTGGTGGGGAACGCGTTCGATGACCTCCAGCCCGGCGGCTTTCAATGCATCGACCTTGGCGGGGTTGTTGGTCAACAGGCGGATGGCGCTTACCCCTAGCAGCGCCAGCATGCGTGGAGCGAAGGGGAAGTCGCGGGCTTCCGACGGAAGGCCGAGGCGGGTATTGGCATCTACGGTGTCGAAGCCCTGATCCTGGAGTTGATAGGCGCGTAATTTGTTGATCAGGCCGATGCCGCGTCCTTCCTGGCGCAGGTAAAGCAGCACGCCCCATCCGCCGGCGCGGGCCTCGGCGGCCATGTCGTCGAACGCGGCGTCGAGCTGGGGGCCGCAGTCGCATTTCAGGCTGCCGAGGATGTCACCGGTCAGGCACTCGGAGTGGAGACGGACCAGGGGCGGGCGGTCGCCGGTCTGGCTGCCGATCACGAGGGCGACATGTTCGCGCAGATCGTCGCGCGAGCGGAAGGCGATGATCTCGGCGGTTTCGCATGCGGCGATCGGCAGATGGGCCCGGGCGGCGATGATGAGTTGATTGCTGTCGCGCCAGGCGGCGAGATCACCGGCGGCGACGATGGTGGCCTCGCCCGCGTTGTCGGGATCGACCAGAAACGCGGGGAGCATGCCCGCCAGTCGCGCCAGTTCGAGCGCAACGGTTGCTGCCGGCAGGTCGTCGATGTGCTCGGCGATAAAGGGGCCTTTGAGCGGATAGGCC
>CAXTOI010000324.1:0-2061 GCA_964245645.1 uncultured Novosphingobium sp.
CCTTGCGGTATTGCTTGGCATGCGCCTTACCAGCCGCCTTGATCAACGCCTTCTTCTCGATCTTGCCCGGTGGCGGCAGCGCTTCGGGCAAGGCGAAGCCCAGTGCCGGGTCGAAGCCCAATTGCGCCATGCTGGCGGCAAAGTGATCGGGCAGTTCGGCGGTGACGTCCAAATCTTCGCCACCCGGCATGCCGATGATCAGCCGCCGGGCATGCAGGTGCATCTTGCGGCTGATGCTGCCGGTCAGAAAGGCATCCGGCCCGCCATATTTGCCGTCGCCGACAATCGGATGGCCGATCGCCGCCATATGCACGCGCAACTGGTGAGTGCGCCCGGTCAGCGGCTGCAGTTCGACCCAGGCGGCATGATTGCCGGCGAATTCGAGCACGCGATAGCGGGTACGTGCGGCCTGGCCGTGCTCGCTTTCATCCACCATCATCTTTTCGCCGCCGCTGCCCGGCTGCTTGCCCAGCGGCAGATCGATGAAGCCTTCCTCGACACTGGGCACGCCGACGATCAGCGCCCAATAGATCTTGCGCGCCGCCCGCGTCGCAAACCGCTTGGCGAACCATGCGGCGCTGCCCGGCGTGCGCGCGACCAGCAGCACGCCGCTGGTATCCTTGTCGAGCCGGTGGACCAGCCGCGGGCGCGGTTCGGCGCCAGACGCATAGGCATCGAGCAGCCCGTCGACATGGCTGTAAGTGCCGGTGCCGCCCTGCGTGGCCAGCCCTGGCGGCTTGTTGATCACCAGCGCCGCCGCGGTCTTGTGGATCAGCATCGCGTCGGCCATGGCGAGCTGATCCTCGCTGAGTTCGGGGCGCGACCGGACCTCGCGCGCGCCACCGCCACTGCCCGGCTTTTCCAGCCCGCCCGGCGGCACGCGCAGCACTTGTCCAACGGTCAGCCGGTCGGCGGGGTCGGCACGCTTGCCATCGACGCGGATCTGGCCGGTGCGCGCCCAGCGGGATATCGTGGCAAAGCCGATCAGCGGCAGATGGCGCTTGAACCAGCGGTCGAGCCGCACGCCGTCGTCATCGGCCTGAACCGTGAACTGGCGAACGACAGCATCGTCTGACGTTTTGAGGATGGTACTCATGCCAGCGCCCGTATCAGGAACAGCCCGGCAAATAGAGCGGTAAATCCCGCAGCCAGCGAAACGCCGACGTAAAGCGCTGCCGTGCCCAGCGCGCCGCGCTCGACAAATAGCACGAATTCCAAGGCGAAGGAGGAAAAGGTGGTGTAGCCGCCGAGCACACCGACGCCGATCAGCAGCCGCCAGCTTTCACTTGAAATAGAGGCGGAGGCGCTACCCTGACGGGCGAGCCAGCCGATCAGCAGGCCCATGCAGAAGCTGCCCAGGATGTTGACGGTCAACGTGGCCCAGGGAAAGGCAGTCGCGGCGATGGGCCCGATTGCAGCCATCCACAACCGCCCGGTCATGAAGCGCGACCATGAACCGACGGCACCACCGCCCAGGACCAGCAGCGAGGCAGTGGTGAAAGTTGGGGAAGTCGTCATCGCGCCGCTTTTAGCGGCCAGAGGCGCATGGGGCAAATCGCGTGACGACAAGCATCGGTGCACGCGCCGGAATGTTCGCTTATGGCTGCCATTGTAGTTTATAGTTTCGGCCTGATCCCCTCACCCGCAGGTCAAGCCAGGGCAGCGTAACTGCCGTGGCAGGGCCATGGGACTTGCCTCTATCCCGGTGCTCTGGTAACGGCGCGCAGCTTTGCATCGACTCTGCTGGGGTCGGTGATATTTTCGTTTATCCATTTACGGGTGCTCCCCCGCACGGCGGCGGGGTTCTGGCCTTTGTCTTGAGGTGTTTTGGTTCATGCAAATTCTCGTCCGCGACAATAATGTCGATCAGGCTCTGCGCGCGCTCAAGAAGAAGCTGCAGCGCGAGGGCGTGTACCGCGAGATGAAGCTGCGCCGCCACTATGAAAAGCCGTCCGAAAAGCGCGCCCGCGAAAAGGCCGCTGCCGTTCGCCGCGCGCGCAAGCTGGAGCGCAAGCGCCTGGAGCGGGACGGCGGGAAGTAGGCGCAGCAGGGCGTCGCTGT
>CAXTOI010000324.1:2071-4654 GCA_964245645.1 uncultured Novosphingobium sp.
CGTTGAGCCTGTTTCGGGCCTCCTGCGACGCGCCGAAGCCGGTGCGAGCGGCGCTTCCGCCTCCGCCGGGCTTGCTCCTGCTGGCGGCTTGAGCCATGAGGGCGCGGATTAATTCCTGCGCCTTTTTGCTGCGGGCAAGCTGCCGGGGCAGCGGAGCTACCTGCAAGAACGCTCTTTCGAGGACAATGCGATGACCGAGATCACCCGCGTGCCATTGCAGCCCATCGCCAAGGGTTCGCTGATCAAGCTGTGGATCGGTGTGATCGTGGCGCTGCTGGTCGCCTTCGGCATCGCTCATGCTACCCGTGTCGTGCATGTCAAAGTGATCACGATCAAGGAAGGTCAGGGTCCTTCGCCGACTGCTGCTGACGTGGCGCTGATCAATTATGTCGGCAAGCTGACCAACGGCAAGGTGTTCGATCAGGGCAACCGCGCGCCGATGCCGCTCGATAGCGTGATCCCCGGATTTGCGCAGGGCCTTCAGCAGATGAAGGCCGGCGGCACGTACCGGCTCGAGATTCCTGCGGCGCTGGCTTATGGCGCAACCGCCAAGCGTGACCGCAACGGGCAGGAAGTGATCCCGGCCAACAGCGATCTGGTGTTCGAGGTGCAATTGCTCGGCTCGATGCCGGCGCAGCAATTCCAGCAGATGATGATGGCGCAACAGATGCATCAGCAACAGGGCGATGCGCCCGGCACGACGCCTGGGCAATAGGTTGACTGCTGCCGTTCATTCTTCTGATCACTGATTACTGACAACTGGATACTGAAAATGTCGGTCGATATCGCCACCGTGGCCCGCATCGCCGCGCTTGCCCGCATCAAGCTGAGCGAGGGCGAAGTCGCAGCAATGGTGCCCGAGTTGAACGGCATCCTCGACTGGGTCGAACAACTGGCCGAGGTCGATGTGACCGGGATCGAGCCAATGACGGCGGTGATCCCCAACACGCTGCGGCTGCGCGCCGATGTCGTCAATGCCGACCCGCTGACCGGCGGCGATCGGCGCGCCGCGGTGCTGGCCAACGCCCCGGCGGCACAGCACGGCTTCTACGGCGTGCCCAAGGTGATCGAGTGATGGCCGATCTGACCGATCTGACGGTTAGCGCGATCCGCGATGGCGTAGCGGCGGGCGAATTTACCGCCGTGGCCGTGGCCGAGGCGTATAACGCCGCCGTCGCCGAGGCGCAGCCCGCGCTCAATGCCTTCATCGTCACCACACCCGAACACGCGCTCGCATCGGCCGCGCAAGTCGATGCCGATCGCGCCGCGGGCAAACCGCTGGGCAAGCTGGCCGGCGTGCCGATCGGCATGAAGGACCTGTTTGCCACCGATGGCGTGCAGACAACCGCGGCGAGCCACATTCTCGAAGGTTTCATCCCGCCTTACGAAAGCACCGTTTCGCGCAAGCTGTGGAACGCGGGCGCGGGGATGCTGGGCAAGCTCAACCTCGACCAGTTCGCGATGGGCTCGTCCAACGAGACCAGCTATTTCGGCAATGTCGTTTCGCCATGGCGGCGCAAGGATGGCGGCAATGCGCCCCTGGCGCCGGGCGGGTCGTCGGGTGGCAGCGCGGCGGCGGTCGCGGCGCATATCTGCGCGGCGGCAACCGGCACCGACACCGGCGGCTCGATCCGCCAGCCTGCGGCCTTTACCGGCATTGCCGGGATCAAGCCGACCTATGGCCGTTGCTCGCGCTGGGGCATCGTCGCTTTCGCCTCGTCGCTCGACCAGGCCGGGCCGATGGCGAAGGACGTGCGCGATTGCGCGATCATGCTCGAGGCGATGTCCGGCTTCGATCCCAAGGATTCGACCAGTCTCGATCTGCCTGTGCCCAACTGGGAGGCGGCGCTGAACGGCGATCTGGCGGGCAAGACCGTCGGCATCCCGCGCGAATATCGCATGGATGGCATGGATGCCGATGTGGCGCGCAGTTGGGACGAAGGCATCGCCTGGCTCAAGGATGCCGGCGCGGAAGTGGTCGATATCAGCTTGCCGCACACCAGATACGCGCTGCCTGCCTATTACATCATCGCCCCGGCCGAAGCCTCGTCGAATCTCGCCCGCTATGACGGCGTGCGCTATGGCCTGCGCGAACTGCCCGAGCACGCCGGCTTGCAGGATATGTACGCCGCCACGCGCGCGGCGGGGTTCGGTGCGGAGGTCAAGCGCCGCATCCTGATCGGCACCTTCGTGCTGTCTTCGGGCTATTACGATGCTTATTACACCCGCGCACAGAAAGTCCGCGCCCTGATCGCGCGCGATTTCGAAACCGCGTTTGCGCTATGCGACGTGATCCTGACACCCACCACTCCCAGCGCCGCCTTTGCGCTGGGCGAAAAGAGCGACGATCCGTTGGCGATGTATCTCAACGACGTGTTCTCGGTCCCTGCCAGCCTGGCCGGGCTACCGGCGATGTCGGTGCCTGCCGGGCTCAACCGGCAGGGCCTGCCGCTGGGCTTGCAGGTGATCGGACGCCCGTTCGATGAGCAGGTCGTGCTCAATGCCGGCCTGGCGATCGAGACGCGCGCCGGATTTACCGCGCGGCCAGCAAAGTGGTGGTAAGATCAGTTTGCAGGGCGGCCG
>CAXTOI010000325.1:0-4651 GCA_964245645.1 uncultured Novosphingobium sp.
CCGGCGTTCTTGCTGAAGTTCAGGTTGGTGACATCGCTTTGGGCGTCGATCTTCGGCAACAGTTGGGCGCGGGCTGCGGCTACGCCGAGGCGGGCCTGGCGCACGCGCGATGCGGCGCTCTGGATATCGGGGCTTTCGGCCAGGGCGATATCGATCAGGCGGGTGAGTTCGGGATCGTCGAACGCGCTCCACCAGTCTTCCGGTTGTGCTGGTACGGGTTTGGCCGGCGCCTCGACAAAGCGCGGCTGCACGTCGAGTTTCGGCGCGCTGTAATCCGGCCCGACCATGCAGCCGGACAGGAGGGCGAGCAGCGGCAGGGTGCGGGCGTACCTCAATGTGCGGGCGCCCCGCCGGATTTGGCCGGGCGCAGGATCAGGGCGAGCGGGGCAATCGAGAATACCACGATCATGAAGACATGGTAGACATCGATGTAGGAAAGCATCGTCGCCTGGGTCTGGACCTGGCGATAGAGCACCCCGGTGGCGCTGCCCATACCCGGTGACATGCCGCCGGCGATGACCTGGCCGATCTGGCCGAGTCCCTGGTTGTAGCTGGGATTCAACGGATTGAGCCCCTCGACCAGCTGCGACTGATGCACCTGCTCCTGCGTCAGCAGCAGCGTCTGCGAGGTCGAGATGCCGATGGTGCCACCAAGATTGCGCGCGACATTGAGCAGTGCCGAGGCTTCGTTGGTCTTGGAGGGGTCGATGCCGACATAAGCCACGGCGTTGACCGGCACGAACAGGAACGGCAGCGCGATCGACTGGAACAGCCGGCCGCTGGCGGCGTGGGCAAAGGAGATATCGGGGCTGAAGCCCGACAGGTGCCATAAGGCGAAGCCCTGCATGATGAACGCCGGGAACAGCAGCAGGCGCGTATCGACCTTGCCCGTCAGTATTCCGACCACGGGCATGGCCATCAGCGCGACTAACCCCCCGCTCGACAAGGCCAGGCCGGCGTCGGTCGCGGTATAGCCCTGCACCTCCTGCAGCATCTGCGGGATCAACTGAGTGGTGCCGAAGATGATCAACCCGGCGGCCATCATGAACACGCAGGCGATCGAGAAATTGCGATTGGCGAATAGCCGCAGGTTGACGATCGGGTTCTTGTGGCACAGCTCCCAGGCAATCAGCAGCACCAGCGAAGTGCCCGAGATAATCGCGGTGGTGACGATGAAGCCGCTGGAGAACCAGTCGTCGCGTTCGCCGCGGTCCAGCGTGACTTCCAGGAAACCCAGGCCCAGCGCAACCAAAGCGAAGCCGACGTAATCGAGGTCAAGGCCCTTTTTAACCCGTGCCTTGCGTTCTTCGTCGAGAATTTTAGGCTCGCAGACGAAGAAATGCGTCAGGATCAGCGAGATGAGCCCGATCGGCACGTTGATCAGGAAGATCCAGTGCCAGGAAATATTGTCGGTGATGTAGCCGCCCAGCGTCGGACCCAGGACCGGACCGACGACCACCACCACGCCATAAGCGGCAAAGGCCAGCCCGCGCTTGGCGGGGGGGAAGGTGTCGGCCAGGATCGATTGCTCGGTTGGGGCCAATCCGCCGCCGCCGATGCCCTGGAAGATGCGCGCGGCGATCAGGAACGGCAGGTTGGGCGCAAGCCCGCACATCAGCGATGAAATCGCGAACAGTGCCACCGAGATCATGTAATAGCGCTTGCGCCCGATCACCCCGGCCAGCCAGCCCGAGACGGGGATGATGATCGCGTTGGCGACCAGATAGCTGGTGACTACCCAGGTCGCTTCATCGACGCTGACCGAGAGTGCGCCGGCGATGTGCTGGAGCGCGACGTTGGCGATCGAGCTGTCGAGCACCTCCATAAAGGTGGCGATGCTGATGATGCCGACGATCAGCCAGGCGTTCTGCCGCCCCGCCGCCGAGCGTTCATCGCTCCAGCCGTCATTGGCGGCAGAGGCGAACTGGCTTTTGGATTTGGCCAAGTTACCGCACCTTGACGCGCGGCGATACCGACATGCCGGGGCCGATCGACCAGCGGCGCGGATCGGGCTTGTCGAACAGGATGCGCACCGGCACCCGCTGGACCACCTTGACGTAATTGCCGGTGGCGTTCTGCGGCGGCAGCAGCGCAAAGGCCTGGCCGGCGCCCCGCTCGATCGAATCGACATGGCCGTCGAAATGGACGCCGGGATAGGCATCGACGATGATATCGGCGTGCTGGCCGGGACGCATCAGCGTCAGCTGGGTTTCCTTGAAATTGGCGGTGACCCAGATCTGGTCCGGGACGATCGCCATCAATTGCGTGCCGGGGGCAACGTAGCTGCCGACGTTTACCGAGCGCTCGACCACCTGGCCGTCGACCGAGGAGGTCAGCCGCAAGTCGCCGATCGTCACCGCGGCCTGCGCAGCCGCGGCTTGCCGGGCGCGATACTGGGCGCGGGCGACCTTGATCTGTTCGGCGGCGACGCGGGCGTTATCGGCCGTGGCCTTGGCCTGGCGATGGAGCGACAGCGCCGTGCCTGCGGCTTTTTCGGCATCGGCGCGCGCGGCATCGACCTGGGTGCTGGCCACCGCCGATCGGTCGAGCGCGACCAGCGCCATGTAGCGCTGCAGGTCGCGGCCGGTTTTTGCCGCGTCGGCATCGGCGGCGATGGTGTCGGCGCGGGCCTTCGCGCTGTTGGCGCGGGCTACCTGCAATTGCGCCTGCGCCTGCGCGATCCCGGCGGCGGCCTGGGTAACGTCGGCCTGGGCCTGCTGCTGTTGCGCCTCGGGGCCCGTGGGCTTGATTACCGCGAGCAGGTCGCCGGGGTGGACATGGCGGTTATCGACCGGGGCGACCCAGATCAGGATGCCTGCGACTTCGGGCGCGAGGCGCACGATATGCGTATCCACGAAGGCGTCATCGGTCGATTCATACTGGCGCGCATGGAGCCACCACAACAGGCCGCCGACAATAGCGATGGCCAGCACGACGATGGAAATGATCCAGAACAGCGGGCGCTTGTAAAGCGGGGGCCCGGTGTCTTCTTCATCGTCAGCCGGTTTATCTTCGGCTGGCTTGCCGTCCGGCGCTTTATCGGCGGCGGGCTTGTTGCCCGGCGGCGGAGCCTCGGACGCAGCATCCTGATCATGCTTGGGGGGAGTCATGCTGCGGTCGGCCAATCGGACAAATGAAGGCGCCCGCGGGGAGCATGAATCATAAGGCTATTCTTCCGATCGGCAGGGCAAGTCTGGCTATAATACTTGTGCACGATGTTTGCTCCGCCGACGAGCGATTTTCCTCCGCAGAGCGCCGATCTGGCGGGTTCGGCTGGGCTTTGTACGCCACGGAACACTCCGTATGATCGGCAGTTGTGTGAACAAAGGAGCACATCATGTTCACGCAACTTAACCCGCCCCTGCCCGTTCACGTCATCGACAAGGGTGATGGCTATGCGTTGGCGGTCATCGATTATGGGCAGGAGCACAATCTTATCTGGGTTACTGCCTTGTCCGAAAATGGAGAATTATGGTGCGCTCCCAATCCCAAGGTGCGCGTTCACACAAATTGGACGATGGGCCGCAAGGTTACCCCCCTGCACGCCGCCTGATCGCTGATCCGGCCCGGCGATGAACGCCGAATTTGCCTGGATCAGGCCGCAACCGGGGGGTCTGTTCGTCGAGCCGGCGCAATGCTGGATCGATCCGTCGCGTCCGGTCGAGCTGGCGCTGGTGACGCATGGCCATGCCGATCATGCGCGCGGCGGCCATAGACGGACTGTCGCCACTCCCGAAACACTGGCGATCATGGAATTGCGCTATCAGACCGAGGATGGCGCGACGCCGGTGCGCTATGGCGATACGATCGCGCTGCCCGGTGACGTGTCGGCGACATTCCAGCCCGCCGGGCATGTGCTGGGATCGGCGCAGATTGCCCTGGAATTTCGCGGCGAGCGGGTGATCGTCAGCGGGGACTACAAGCGGCGGTTCGATCCGACCTGCCCCGCGTTCGCGGTCACGCCGTGCGATCTGTTCATTACCGAGGCCACGTTTGGCCTGCCGGTGTTTCGCCATCCGCCGATCGAGCAGGAGATCGCCAAATTGCTCGATGCGCGCGCTGCTCACTCGGAGCGTTGCGTGCTGGTAGGTGCTTATGCCTTGGGCAAGGCGCAGCGGGTGATCGCCGAACTGCGCCGCGCGGGTTATGCCGAGCCGCTGTTCCTGCATGGCGCGCTGGAAAAGATGTGCGGCTTGTATGCCGATCATGGCATCGACCTGGGAGTGCTGCGCCCCGCCACCAGCGCTTCGCGCGGCGAGTTGGCCGGTCAGATCGTGCTGGCCCCGCCGGGCGCGCTGAACGACCGCTGGGCGCGGCGGCTGCCCGATCCGATCACCGCCATGGCCTCGGGCTGGATGCAGATCCGCCAGCGTGCGCGCCAGCGCAATGTCGAGTTGCCGCTGATCATTTCGGATCATGCCGACTGGACCGAGCTGACCCGGACGATCGCCGAGGTGAACCCGGCGGAGACCTGGATTACGCATGGGCGCGAGGAAGGGCTGATGCGGTGGTGCGAGTTGCACCAGCGCAAGGCGCGGCCGCTGGCGTTGCTGGGGTATGAGGATGAGGATGATTAGGGCGGGACGATCGGGTTCTTTTCTCCCCTCCCGCAAGCGGGAGGGGGCGGGATTAGGCCCTTTCCTTGCTGGAG
>CAXTOI010000326.1:0-4647 GCA_964245645.1 uncultured Novosphingobium sp.
CCTCGAACTGCTCGCGTGACTTCTTGTCCACGTGAGGCCCACGGTTGACGCAGAATTTCTCGATCCGGGTCGGCAGCGGGATCGGGCCGCGGATCAGCGCGCCGGTGCGGCGGGCGGTATCGGCGATTTCACCGGTGGCCTGATCCAGCACGCGATGATCGAAAGCCTTGAGGCGAATGCGAATATTCTGAGCGTCCATGTTCAACCACCGATGAGAAAGAGCAAAAGCGTTCCGGCAATCCGAAGCCCGTCATCCCGGCGAAGGCCGGGACCCAGCCATCTCAAAAACGCCGCTACGCGACTTTGTTGTCAGGGCTGGGTTGTCAGGGCTGGGTACCGGCCTGCGCCGATGTGACGGTTAGAAGATATTACTTGGTAATCGCGCTGACAACCCCCGAGCCGACGGTCCGGCCGCCTTCGCGAATGGCGAACCGCAGGCCCAGATCCATCGCGATCGGCGCGATCAGCTTGACGCCCAGGGCAACGTTGTCGCCCGGCATCACCATCTCGGTGCCTTCCGGCAGTACGACTTCGCCGGTCACGTCGGTGGTGCGGAAGTAGAACTGCGGGCGATAGTTGGCAAAGAACGGCGTGTGCCGGCCGCCTTCGTTCTTCGACAGCACATAGACCTCGGCCGAGAAATCGGTGTGCGGGGTCACGCTGCCGGGCTTGCAGAGGACCTGGCCACGCTCGACATCCTCACGCGCCACGCCGCGCACCAGCGCACCGACGTTGTCGCCGGCTTCACCCTGGTCGAGCAGCTTGCGGAACATTTCCACACCGGTCACGACGGTCTTGCGCGTGTTCTTCAGCCCGACGATCTCGACTTCCTCGCCGACCTTGACAATGCCGGTCTCGATACGGCCGGTGACCACGGTGCCACGACCCGAGATCGAGAACACGTCTTCCACCGGCATCAGGAACGGGCGGTCGGTCGGGCGCGGCGGCTGCGGGATGAAGCTGTCGACAGCCTCCATCAACGCTGCAATCGAGTCCTTGCCGATGGCGTCGTCGCGGCCTTCGAGAGCGGCCAGCGCCGAACCCTTGACGATCGGAATGTCGTCGCCATCGTAGCCATACGAGGTCAGCAGCTCGCGCACTTCCAGCTCGACCAGTTCGAGGATTTCCTCGTCATCGACCTGATCGACCTTGTTCATATACACGACCAGCGCCGGCACGCCGACCTGACGCGCGAGCAGGATGTGCTCGCGAGTCTGCGGCATCGGGCCGTCAGCCGCGTTCACCACCAGGATCGCGCCGTCCATCTGTGCCGCGCCGGTGATCATGTTCTTCACATAGTCGGCGTGGCCCGGGCAATCGACGTGCGCATAGTGACGGTTGGCGGTCTCGTATTCGACATGGGCGGTCGAGATGGTGATGCCGCGCTCGCGCTCTTCGGGGGCCTTGTCGATATTGGCGTAATCGGTGAACACAGCGCCACCGGTCAGCGACAGCACCTTGGTGATCGCGGCGGTCAGCGTGGTCTTGCCATGATCGACGTGACCGATGGTGCCGATGTTGCAGTGCGGCTTGTTCCGCACGAATTTAGCCTTAGCCATTGTCTAACCTTCTTTTCGCCAGAATTTAAGAGTATTATTTTCGCCGGATGCGGCACCCGGTTGAAACAGGCGCCGCCCCTAGACCGATCCTGCCGATCAGGCAAGCTTCTCCTTGACCTCGGCTGCGACATTCGCCGGAACCTCGTCATAGTGGGAGAAAAACATCGAATAATTGGCCCGGCCCTGCGAAAAAGAGCGCAGCGTGTTGACGTAGCCGAACATGTTCGCCAGCGGCACCAGCGCCTCGACCACCTGGGCGTTGCCTCGGCTGTCGGTGCCCTGGATCTGCCCGCGACGGCTGTTGAGATCGCCGATGACATCGCCGATGAACTCTTCCGGCGTCACCACTTCGACCCGCATGATCGGCTCGAGCAGCTTGATCCCGGCCTTCTGCGCCACCTCGCGCATCGCCGCGCGTCCGGCGATTTCGAACGCCAGCGCCGATGAGTCGACGTCGTGGTAAGCACCGTCATAAAGCACGATATCGAAATCGATGATCGGGAAGCCGACCAGCGAGCCTGACGCTGCGGTTTCGCGCATGCCCTTTTCGATCGCGGGGATATATTCCTTGGGAATATTACCGCCCTTGATCTCGTCCTTGAAGGTGATGCCCGAACCGCGCTCGCCCGGCGTGACCTTGACCTTTACGCGGCCGAACTGGCCGGTGCCGCCCGACTGTTTCTTGTGCGTGTAATCGACATCCACCGGCTTGGCAAGGTACTCGCGATAAGCCACCTGCGGCGCGCCGACATTGGCTTCCACCTTGAACTCGCGGCGCATGCGGTCGACGATGATATCGAGGTGCAATTCGCCCATGCCCTTGATGATCGTCTGGCCGGATTCGTGATCGGTCGACACGCGGAACGAGGGGTCCTCTGCCGACAAGCGGTTGAGTGCGACGCCCATCTTTTCCTGATCGGCCTTGGTCTTGGGCTCCACCGACAATTCGATCACCGGCTCGGGGAATTCCATCCGTTCCAGCACGATCGGGAACCGCTCGGCACAGAGCGTGTCGCCGGTGGTGGTTTCCTTCATGCCGGCGAGCGCGACGATATCGCCCGCGAACGCTTCGTCGATATCCTTGCGGTCGTTGGCGTGCATTTCCAGGATGCGGCCGACCTTCTCCTTTTTGTCCTTGACCGAATTCAGATACGTGCCCTTGGTCAGCGAACCCGAATAGATGCGGATGAAGGTCAGCGAGCCGACGAATGGATCGTTCATTACCTTGAACGCAAGCGCGCTGAACGGCGCGTCGTCGCGTGGGGGGCGGCTGTCCTTTTCATCGCTATCCATCTTCACGCCCTGCACATCCTCGATGTCGAGTGGCGAAGGCAGATAATCGACCACGGCGTCGAGCAGGGGCTGCACGCCCTTGTTCTTGAACGCCGAGCCGCAAACTACCGGGACAAAGGCATGCGCCAGCGTACCCTTGCGGATCATCCGCTTGAGCGTGGGCACATCGGGTTCGGTGCCTTCGAGATAGGCTTCCATAACATCGTCGTCCTGATCGACGACCAATTCGATCAATTCGGTACGATAGCGCGCGGCTTCCTCGGCCAGTTCTGCCGGGATTTCCTCGAAGAAGAATTCGGCGCCCAGCGATTCATCCTTCCAGATGATCGCCCGATTCTCGACCAGATCGACCAGCCCGCGCAGATCGGCTTCGATGCCGATCGGAATGTAGAGCACGGCAGGCTTCGAGCCCAGGCGGTCGATGATCGACTGCACGCAATATTTGAAATTGGCGCCGGTGCGGTCGAGCTTGTTGATGAAGCACATCCGCGGCACGCCGTATTTATCGGCTTGGCGCCAGACGGTTTCCGATTGCGGCTCCACGCCGGCAACGCCGTCGAAACACGCCACCGCGCCATCGAGCACGCGCAGCGAGCGTTCGACTTCGATGGTGAAGTCGACGTGGCCGGGGGTATCGATGATGTTGATGCGATAATCGCCCCAGAAGCAAGTCGTCGCCGCCGAGGTGATCGTGATCCCGCGTTCCTGCTCCTGCTCCATCCAGTCCATCGTCGCGGCGCCGTCATGGACTTCGCCGATCTTGTAGGATTTGCCGGTGTAGAACAAGATACGTTCGGTCGTCGTCGTCTTGCCGGCGTCGATATGCGCCATGATGCCGATATTGCGATACATCGAGAGCGGATGGCTGCGGGCCATGGAAAGTTCCTTGGGTTGTACGTGATTCGCCGCTGCTGCGGCCAGTCTTTGAAGGTTACGATTTAGTGGAAGAACAGCTTGGCGAGTGCTGCGCCGGCCCCTAGCAAGGCTGCGGTCGCGATCATAGCCTGGAAGACCATGATACGCGGCATAAAGTTCAGATCGGCCTCGGTTTTCAGCCGTTCCGACTGAATTTTGAGCCACTCATGCTCGAACTTGATCCGTTCAGCCGCCAGTTTGCGCGCTTCCTCGGAAAGCTTGTCGCTCTCCTCCAGCGCGCGACGAATCCGCGCGCGCTGCTCCTCGATATCGAAATTCTCGTGCTCGGATCGCGTTGCCATGGCTAGCTCCTCGCTCCTTTATACGCCATTACCAGCGATAATGCGAGAACGCCCGGTTCGCGTCAGCCATACGGTGCGTATCTTCGCGCTTCTTGACCGCATTGCCGCGGTTGTTAGCCGCATCGAGCAATTCCGCCGACAGCCGCGCCGACATCGTCGTCTCGCTGCGGTTACGCGCGGCGGTGATCAGCCAGCGGATCGCCAGCGCCTGGGCACGCTCGACGCGCACTTCGACGGGGACCTGATAGGTGGCACCACCGACGCGGCGGCTGCGCACCTCGATCTGCGGCTTCACATTGTTCAGCGCATCGTGGAACAACTGGATCGGATCGGCCTTGGCGCGGGTCTGCATGGTTTCCATCGCGCCATAGACGATGCTTTCCGCAACCGACTTCTTGCCGTCCATCATCAGATTGTTCATGAACTTGGACAGGATCTGATCCTTGAACTTGGGATCAGGCAGGATTTCCCGCTTCTCGGGACGACGACGACGTGACATTTTTTCTGATTCCTTCGGAATAGAGCGGCGGCGGGCCCCCTGGGCCCCCGGGGCAGCGCACCCGGCGCCCCCCGCCCCC
>CAXTOI010000327.1:0-4640 GCA_964245645.1 uncultured Novosphingobium sp.
GTATAATATGGGTGGCCGGGCGGGGGAGCGGCTGGCACCGTCTTACTCAACAAGACGCTAGGGCAGGAAGCGCTAAGTTCGCGTAAAGAACCGCCCGGCGATCCAGCCCATGACGACCGATATCGCAACCGCCAGCACACCGTACAGCAAGGCATCGTGCTGCGCGTAATCGGCAATCGCCAGATCCAGCCCCTGCTTGCGCACCGCGACCCGGCTGATCGCGGAGGCCACCACCCGCCCATGGCTGATCGCGAAGGTTTCGGCGGTATAATTGCCGGTCTGCACGCTGGACGGCAGGAAAATCCGCGCCTGATACAGCACCTGGCCGGTGACCGTCACCGCGTGCTCGTTCTGGCTATACAAGCCGCGGCGGGTCATCAGGTCCACCAGCCCGGTCGAAAACAGCGCCTGGGCTGCCGGATCGATGCTGTCCGACGGCGACAGCTGGAGCGCGGCCAGCCCCAGCTCGTAGATCGCGGCGGTTCGTTCATCGACGATCGCGCTGAGCGCACGCGACGAGGCCACTGCGTAGAAGCTGGGAACCGAGCGGAAGGTGGCGCTGGCGACATTCAGCCACACGCCCGCGACACGGCGCTTCTGGCGCAGCACCATCGGCTGGGCAGGACCTTCCACCACAACGACGATGTCGTAATCGTGCCCGGCGCGGGTGCCCTCCGGCGACAGGATCGCGCCGAACAGCAGCAGCGAAGTGCCGTTGAAATCATGCTGAATCTCGATCTCGTGCTGCGAGACATCGGGCACCAGGATCGGGTCGCGGGCCCCTGCCAGCAGGAACAGCGCGAGCGAAGCCAGCAGCCGTTTTACAGAGGGCTTATGGCTTTTGGCATTTGCTGCGAGAAGACTGTCTGTGACGCAGCCCCCTCCGTCAGCCCTGCGGGCTGCCACCTCCCCCAGAGGGGAAGGATTTAGGTGAGCCGGATTTAACGCACAATGCTCCGGACCCTGACTTTTGTCAGGATGACGAAGCTGGTTCGTTCCATCGGCGAGTGTGCTGGCGCTCACAGCGGGTTGACGGTGAAAATCTCGTCGGGGTGATAAGTCAGGCCCAGGATCATCCGCAAGGCGACCAGCAGCACGACCAACGCGAGCGCCAGGCGCAGGCGCACCGGATTGACCCGCTGGGCGAATTGCGCACCGATCTGCGCGCCCGATACCGAACCGATCAGCAGCAGCACGGCCAGCACCAGGTCCACCGCCTTCGTCGTCAAGGCGTGCATCATCGTCGTCGCCATGGTGACGAACAGGATCTGGAACAGGCTGGTGCCGACCACCACATTGGCGCTCATCCCCAGGATGTAGAGCATGGCGGGGACCATCATGAACCCGCCGCCGATGCCCATCAGCATCGTCGCGATGCCGGTGATCAGCCCCAGCAGCAGCGGCGCCAGCGGCGAGATATACAGCCCCGAGCGATAGAACCGCCACCGCAGGGGGAGATGCGCCACCAGCGGATGATGGCGCCGCTTGCGCGCCGGCGGCGCGGCGCCGTCTCGCGACGCCCACAAGGTCTGGATGCTTTCGCGGGCCATGAGGCTGCCGATCGAGCCGAGCAGCACGACGTAGAGGATATCGATCACCGTATCGATCTGGCCCAATGCCGACAGCAGCCGGAACAATAGCGCGCCGATGCCGGTGCCGACGATCCCGCCGGCCACCAGCACCCCGCCCATCTCGTAATCGACCCCGCCGCGGCGGCTATGCGCGAACACGCCCGAGACGCTGGCCCCGGTCACCTGGCTGGCAGCGGACGCCGCCGCCACTGTCGGGGGCACGCCGTAGAAGATCAGCAGCGGCGTGGTCAGGAAACCGCCGCCCACGCCGAACATGCCCGAAAGCAGCCCGGTCAGCCCGCCCAGCAGGACGATCACCAGGCCGTTGACCGACAGGTTGGCGATGGGAAGATAGACGTCCACCGGCGGCGAACCGTGTTACCAGCTGCCGGTGCTGGCCATGCTGGCCCAAGGCTCCTGCGGCGCCAGATAGCCCTGCTGCAGCAATTCGATCGAGACGCCATCGGGCGTCTTGACGAAGGCCATGTGGCCATCGCGCGGGGGGCGATTGATCGTGACCCCTGCCGCCATCAAACGCGCACAGGTGTCGTAGATATCGTCCACCAGGTACGCCAGATGGCCGAAATTGCGGCCACCGTCGTAGCCGGCTTCATCCCAATTATGCGTCAATTCGACCTCGGCCACGCCTTCCTGGCCGGGGGCGGCAAGGAATATCAGCGTATAACGGCCTTTTTCGTTAGGCTGCCGCCGGATTTCACGCAGGCCCAGCAGTTCGAAAAAGGCCACGGTCGCAGCGGGATCGCTGACCCGGATCATGCTGTGCAGGAACTTCGGCATCTTCAGTTTCTCTTTCGAAAGCCATGCTCGCGTCGGGGCGGCAGGACGCCTTACGGTACAGTCCGCCATGACGCGCGCAACCCCGCTAGAGGCTTGGCGGCGGCGCTCAAGCGCTTGACCGGCTCGGCGCCGTTTCGTAGTCCACCGCGGCCATGATCGCAAATTTTCGCCAGTTCTTTCGTGCTCGCGAGGCAACCAGGGCGCCGATGGCGCCGCCGGGACAACGCGTCTATGCGCTGGGCGACATTCACGGCCGGGCCGATCTGTTTGCCGCGCTGATCGCTGCCGTCGACGCCGACGATGCGGGACGCAAACCGGCCATAACCACGATCGTATTGCTGGGCGACCTGATCGATCGCGGCCCCGACAGCGCCGCGGTGCTGTCGCTGGCGCAGGACTGGCAGCGCCGGCGCGCGGTCCGCATTCTGTGCGGCAATCATGAAGAAATGCTGCTCGAAAGCCTGACCTGTCTCGACACGCTGCGCAGCTTTCTGCGCTACGGCGGGCGCGAAACGGTGCTGTGCTACGGGATTGATCTTGATCGCTATGATACCGCCACTTATGAGGAGCTGCAGGCGCTGATCGCCCGCCGCATCCCGCAGGACATCATCGATTTCATCCGCAGCTTCGAGGACAAGCTGCTGATCGGCGATTATCTGTTTACGCATGCCGGCATTCGCCCCGGCATCCCGATCGAAGACCAGCAGCGATCGGACCTGCTGTGGATCCGCGAGCCGTTTCTGAGCTTTGGCGGCGATCTGGGGGTGATCGTGGTGCATGGCCACACCATATTCGAGCAGGTCAGCATCCGGAACCACCGGATCGGGATCGATACCGGGGCTTACGCGACCGGCAATCTGACCGCGATCGGCCTGGAAGGCAGCGAGCGCTGGCTGATCGCCGCCAGCGACGGCGCCGCCGGTATTACCGTTTCTGTAAATTGCGTAGCTTGAGGGCCGATCAGTGAAAATAGCGATGGTCGGGTCGGGATATGTCGGGCTGGTTTCCGGTGCCTGTTTTGCCGATTTCGGCCATGATGTCGTCTGCATCGACAAGGACCCGGCCAAGATCGAGCGCCTCAATGCCGGGGTGATGCCGATTTACGAGCCGGGGCTGGCGGAGCTGGTGACCGGCAATGCCAAGGCCGGGCGGCTGTCGTTCACCACCGACCTGCCCAGCGGCATTGCCGGGGCCAGCGCGGTGTTCATCGCCGTAGGCACGCCCTCGCGCCGAGGCGACGGCCATGCCGATCTGTCGTATGTCTATGCCGTGGCTGACGAAGTCGGGCGGCATCTGTCGCATCCGGCAGTGATCGTCACCAAATCGACCGTGCCCGTCGGCACCGGCGACGAGGTGGAAAGGATCATCGCCGAAGCCGGTCCCGGAGTCCGGTTTGCGGTCGCGTCCAATCCCGAATTCCTGCGCGAAGGCGCGGCGATCGGCGATTTCAAGCGGCCCGACCGCATCGTCATCGGCAGTGACGACGACTGGGCGCGCAGCGTGATGAGCGAAGTCTATCGGCCGCTGTTCCTGAACCGCTCGCCGATCCTGTTCACCAGCCGCCGCAGCTCCGAGCTGATCAAATATGCCGCCAACGCCTTTCTGGCGACCAAGATCACCTTCATCAACGAAATGGCCGATCTGTGCGAAAAAGTCGGCGCCGATATCCAGGATGTGTCGCGCGGGATCGGCATGGACAATCGCATCGGCGCGAAATTCCTCCACGCCGGGCCCGGCTATGGCGGCAGCTGCTTTCCCAAGGACACGCTGGCGCTGCTGAAGACCGCCGAGGACTACGATAGCCCGACCCAGATCGTCGCGGCCGTCGCCAAGGTGAACGACAACCGCAAGCGCGCGATGGGGCGCAAGGTGATCGAGGCTTTAGGCGGATCGGGGCTTTATGCGGCTCGCGGCAAGAAGGTGGCGCTGCTTGGGCTGACCTTCAAGCCGCATACCGACGACATGCGTGACGCTCCTTCGATCGCGATCGCGCAGACGCTGCAGGATGCCGGGGTCGAGGTCACCGCTTACGATCCCGAAGGTATGGACATTGCCGCGCCGCTGATGCCCGGCGTGACCATGACCGGCTCGGCTTACGAAGCGGCCGAAGGCGCTGATGCGGTGGTGCTGGTGACGGAGTGGGACGCGTTTCGGGCGCTCGATCTGGTGCGATTGAAGCAGGTGGCCAATGCGCCGCTGCTGGTCGATCTGCGCAATATCTACGATCCGGGCGAAGTGCGAGGGGCAGGGTTTACCTATCATAGTGTCGGG
>CAXTOI010000328.1:0-4628 GCA_964245645.1 uncultured Novosphingobium sp.
TCATTAACACGTCCACCACAAGCCCTTCACTGCGCAGCTTGTCCGCGCCGCCGAGGTCCGGCAGGTCTATCACGAACAAGGCTTGCCGCACCGTGGCGCCGGCTTGGCGCAGCAGGCGCATGGCGGCGTGAGCGGTGCCGCCGGTGGCGATCAGGTCGTCGAGGATGACGATGGGCTGGCCGGCGGTGATGGCGCCGGGGTCTACTTCGAGGGTGTCGGTGCCGTATTCCAGGGCGTAGTCGATCGCCAGCGACGGGACGGGGAGTTTGCCGGGTTTGCGGATGGGGATGAAGGGTAGTGCAAGGTGCGCGGCTACGGCTGCGCCGAAGATGAAGCCGCGGGCTTCGATGCCGGCGATGGCAGTTGCGCCGCCGGCTTTAACGCAATCGGCGAGCAGGGCGGTGGCGGCGGCGAGGCCAGGGCCGTGGCTGATGAGCGTGGTGATATCACGGAACAGGATGCCGGGCTTGGGGAAGTCAGGTACGCAGCGGACCAGCACCTTGAGTTCGTTTGGGGTCATGGCAGGGTTCTCGAGGCCCTCGCACTTGATCCCTTAATGCTTCTTCCCGGCCCAGACATTCTGGTACGCCATATAGGCCAGCACCGTCGCGAACAGCAGGAACAGGACGACGGCGAGGCCGGCCTGGTGGCGGTTTTCCAGTTTCGGCTCGGCGGTCCAGACCAGGAAGGCAGCAACATCGGTAGCCATCTGGTCGATGGTCGGCTTGGTGCCGTCCTTGTAGGTGACTTGGCCGTCGCTAGTCAGCGGCGGGGGCATGGCGATGTTGAGGTTGGCGAAATAGGGGTTGTAATAGAGCCCGGCCGGGGTCTTGGCATCGGGGTATTTGGCGAGCAGGGCGGCGGGCTGCTTCTCATAACCGGTGATCAAGGAATAAGGGTAGGCCGGGCCGCCTTCGCGGGCCTTGGCCATCAGCGACAAGTCGGGCGGGCTGCCCTGGCCGCCGTAGACCACTGGCGGGAAGTGATCGGTGGGCATGCCGGCTACGGTGGCGACATCGCCGGTCTTGGCATCGTAATGCGGGATCTTGTACTTGGCGGCGATCGCCTTCACTTCATCGTCGTTATAACCGAGTTCCTTCAGGTCGCGGAACGCTACCTGATGCAGCGCGTGGCAATTGGAGCACACCTCGCTGTAGACCTGAAAGCCGCGCTGCACCTGACGCATGTCGAACTTGCCGAGCGGGCCGTTGCTAGCCAGTTCCAGTTCCTTGGGTTCCTTGTGGTACTCGTTCACCGCCGTGGCCGCGGGCGGCTCGGTGACGAAGCTGTAGGCGCCCTTGGTAAAGGACACGAGCAACGCGAGCGTGAAAAACACACCGGCCAGGATGGAGATGATGCGGATCATGTGTCTCTCTTTCCAGCTCGCCGGGTCAGGCGTGCGATGGCGTGTGCAGGCCGAACGCCACAGGATCGCCGTCTGCGTGATCATCGCTGCCCAGCACCGCCTGGGTGATCGAGAACGGCAATGGCTCAGGCTTTTCAAACGAGGACACGAGCGGCAGGATGACCAGGAAGTGGAGGAAATAATAGATCGCCGCGATCTGACTGATCATCACATAGGGCTCGCGCGCCGGCGCGCCGCCGCAATAGCCGAGCAGCGCCACATCGGCGACCAGCACCCAGAAGAACTTGCGATGCAGCGGCCGGTAATTACCCGAGCGCACCGGCGAGCGATCGAGCCAGGGCAGGAAGAACCATACCAGGATCGCGCTGAACATGGCGAGCACGCCCATCAGCTTGGCCGGGATGATCAGGAAATCCTGCGTGAAGGCGCGCAGGATCGCGTAGAACGGCCAGAAGTACCATTCGGGCACGATATGCGCCGGGGTCTGCAGCGGATTGGCGGCGATGTAGTTATCCGGGTGGCCGAACTGGTTCGGGGCGAAGAACACCACCAGCGTATAGAGGGTCAGGAACACGCCGAGGCCGAAGCCGTCCTTGGCGGTGTAATAGGGGTGGAACGGCACGGTGTCGCTTTCGGTCTTCACTTCGACCCCGGTTGGGTTCGACGAGCCGGGGATGTGAAGCGACCAGATGTGCAGGATGACCACGCCCAGGATGACGAAGGGCAGCAGGAAGTGCAGTGAAAAGAAGCGGTTGAGCGCGGCATCGCCAGGGGCAAAACCACCCAGCAGCCAGGTGTGCAGCGCCGGGCCGATCAGCGGGATGGCGCTGAACAGGCCGGTGATCACCTGCGCGCCCCAATAGCTCATCTGGCCCCAGGGCAGCACGTAGCCCATGAAGGCGGTGGCCATCATCAGCAGGAAGATGGTCACGCCAAGCAGCCAGATCATTTCGCGCGGCGGCTTGTACGAGCCATAGAAAAAGCCGCGGAAGATGTGGATGTAGACCACTGCAAAGAACGCCGAAGCGCCGTTGGCATGGGCATAGCGCAGCATCCAGCCGTAATTCACATCGCGCATGATATGCTCGACCGAGTCGAAGGCGAGGCCGGCATTGGAGGCGTAATGCATGGCCAGGACAATGCCGGTGACGATCTGGATCATCAGGCAGAAACCCGCCAGAACGCCGAAATTCCACGCGTAGTTCAGGTTGCGCGGGACTGGATAGCCGGCGCCGACGGCATTGTAGACGAAGCGCGGCAACGGCAGCTTCTCGTCCATGTAGACCATGAAGGGGTTGGTGGGCTTATAGGCCTGGGCCCAGGGAAAGCTCATGGTTCAGCCTACCTTGATTGCGGTGTCGGTGGTGAAGGCATAATCCGGCACTTCGAGGTTTTTCGGAGCGGGGCCTTTGCGGATGCGCGCGGCGGTATCGTATTGCGAGCCGTGGCACGGGCAGAAATAGCCGCCGAATTCGCCGCGATTTTCAGTCGAGGTGATGCCCAGCGGGACGCAGCCGAGATGGGTGCACACCGCCATGGTGATCAGCCATTCGGTCTTGCCCGGCTTCGTCCGTTCGGCCAGCGTCTGCGGATCGCGCAGCGAGGATACCGGCACGGCATCGGCTGCGGCGATTTCCTTGGCCGTCAGGCGGCGGACGAACAGCGGTTGCGAGCGGTACACCGCCTTGATCCCCTGCCCCACCTGGATCGACGCCAGATCGACATCGGTAGAGCTTTCCGCCAGCACATCCGACGATGGCGACATCTGGCTGATCAGCGGCAGCAGCACCGCAACCGCGCCGATGCCGGCCGCGCTGACCGCGGCGATATTGATGAAGTCGCGCCGCCGCACCCCGTCTGGCGGCACGGCTGCCGCGTGGTCCGGAGCGTCAATGACCGCATCGTCTGCCATGAGTGACCTTTGCCTTGCTAATTCAGCCCCCGCCCGACCCATAGAGGAGCCGGAACGGGCCTGATCCCGAATTCATTTGCGCGTCCGAGACTGCCCCTGCAAAGCGCGTTTCTGCGGGATATCGCCCCTGCAGACATCGGCTTCGCCGGCCTGATAGACGCGAAAGCCCGAAGTGCCAACCGCATTTTTACCGTCTCGAAACAGGTGCCAAACAAGCGGCGATTACGCAATCGCGAAGATGAGGTTGCGCAGATAAAAGGGCGAATTCGCGTTTTTGCGGGCCAATTACAAGCCGATCAAGGCAATTTGCCGGCCGTAGACGGGTTCGTTGCGATGTGTGGCGCGGCGGAACGAGAAAAATCGTCGCGGTGCAGCATAGGTATCCAGCCCAAGCCGATCGACTGCGCCGATCCCGGCGCGGCCGAGGCGATGCGCGACATAGGCTTCCAGGTCGAACTGCCAGTGGCCGGCACGGCCTGAGCCGAAGAAGGCCCGGTCATCGTCCGAAAAGCGGCTAAGGAAAGCATCGTCGACTTCATAACTGGGCTGCGCGATGCAGGGGCCGATGGCGGCGGTGATGCGCGAGACGCCGGCGCCCAGCGCGACCATTGCGGCGATAGTCTGGTCAGTGACTCCGGCCAATGCGCCTTTCCATCCGGCGTGGGCGGCGCCGATAACCCCGGCTGCGCGATCGGCGAGCAGCACTGGCGCGCAATCGGCGGTAAGAATGCCGAGCAGCAGGCCCGGCCGATCGGTGACCATGGCGTCGGCGTGGGGGCGGACTTCGTCGGGCCATGGTTCCGCTACACTGACGCAGCGGGCGGAGTGCACCTGGCATACCGTTGTCAACTGCGCGCCGGGAAGCACGGCGGCAGCGGCGCGGGCGCGGTTTTCCGCTACGGCTGCGGCATTGTCGCCAGCAGGGCCGACGCTGCCCAAGCCGACGTTGAGCCCGGCCATCAGCCCCGCCGAAACGCCGCCGATGCGGCCGCAGAAGCCGTGCGGGATGTCGCCCAGGGCGGCGGAGCGGATGACTTCGACCGGGGCAGAGTGGTTACGGTTCAATTTGGCATGGCCGATTTCTGCCCTTGCTGATGGCTGGGGGCAAGGTCCTACCATGCGATAGATGCCCCCACCCAACCTCCCCCGAACGGGGGAGGAGCAGGGCATCCTGGCCTGAACGGGAGAGGAGCAGGGCAATCTTCCTCGTTCGGGAGCAGTATTGGGATGCGTCGATGCGGAACATGATGGCTTTAGCCAAGGCTGCGGCTGACCTGCTCGTAGGTGTCCCGCGAGAGGTTCGGGGCGGCGATGATCCGTGCAAGTTCGGCGCGCATGAGCGCGCCGCGC
>CAXTOI010000329.1:0-4622 GCA_964245645.1 uncultured Novosphingobium sp.
GCAATATTCCTGCGTTCTCCAACGCACGGATGCGGCGCCACACTGAGGCGGTCGAACTTCTGACCCGCTCGGCCAGTTCGGCGTGACTGAGCGACGCATCCCGTTGCAATTCCGCGATGATTCGCCGGTCGATTTCTGTCAGTTGATGAGAATAGCCCACTTTTACGATTTTTTCCGAAAAGCAATTTCGCATCCTGGCGAAAACGGGGATGTTTTGAAACCCATTTTCACCGTTTTCCTGCAATAATGTGCCCATGGCCGGAAAAGCACTGCAGCGCGCGCCCGAGGCGGCCGAAGACTGGACGATCCCCCAGGAGTGGGAACGGTTCGCCGTGAGCGATCATGCCATGTGGAATACGCTGTTCGAGCGCCAGGCGAAATTGCTCGATGGTCGCGCCGCTATTGAATTCCTGGACGGACTCGATGTCCTGCGGATGGACAAGCCGGGAATTCCGCATTTTGGTGAGCTTTCGGAACGCTTGATGAAGCTGACCGGCTGGCAAGTCGTCGCCGTGCCTGGGCTGATCCCCGACGACGTGTTCTTCGATCATCTCGCCAATCGCCGCTTCGTCTCGGGTAATTTCATCCGCTCACCCGACCAGCTCGACTATCTAGAGGAGCCTGACGTCTTCCATGACGTATTCGGCCATGTGCCCATGCTCGCGCACCCTGTCTTTGCCGATTACATGCAGGCTTACGGCCAGGGCGGGCAACGCGCAGCTGGGCTCGGCGCGATCGCAAACCTGGCGCGGCTCTACTGGTACACGGTCGAGTTCGGCCTGGTCCGGAATGGGGCCGACTTGCGCATTTATGGTGCGGGCATCGTCTCATCTTACGGCGAGTCAATCTTTGCTCTCGACGATGCCTCGCCAAACCGGATCGGATTCGATCTGGAGCGCGTCATGCGGACCAAATACCGGATCGACGACTATCAGCAGAATTACTTCGTGATCGACAGCTTCGACGATCTCCTCCGCCAGACCCTCGATACCGATTTCGGCCCGATCTACGCGGGACTTGCCGATCGATCGGACATCGAAATCGATACCATACTTCCCGGTGAAAGGGTCTTTACCCGTGGCACTCAAGACTATGCCCGCAGTAGGGTCCACTCGCGATGATCAGGATCGAAACCCCGACCGGGCGGCCTCGTGCGTTCCGGTCATAACCGTTCAATTGACAGGCAGGATCAAGGCATGACCGATCTTTTCGATAATCCCATCGGCCTCGACGGGTTCGAGTTCGTCGAATTTTCTGCGCCGCAGAAGGGCCTGCTCGAGCCGGTGTTCACGGCCATGGGCTTTACCCTTGTCGCGCGGCATCGCTCGAAAGACGTCCAGCTCTGGCGCCAGGGCGGGATCAACCTGATCACAAATTACGAACCGGGCAGCCCGGCCGCCTATTTTGCCGCCGAGCATGGTCCGTCGGCCTGCGGGATGGGCTGGCGCGTACGCGACGCCGCCAAGGCCTATGCCGCAGTGATCGCGCGGGGGGCCGAGCCGGTCGAGGTGCGCACGGGGCCGATGGAATTGCGCCTGCCGGCAATACGCGGCATCGGCGGCTCGATCATCTACCTGCTGGACCGTTATGATGGCAAAACCGGGCCGGACGCGCTGTCGATCTACGACATCGATTTTGTCTATGCGGACGGCGTCGATCGCATACCCCATGGAGCCGGGCTTATGCTGATCGATCACCTTACTCACAACGTCTATGGCGGCCGCATGGCGCATTGGGCCTCGTTCTACGAGCGGGTCTTCAACTTCCGCGAGATCCGCTTCTTCGACATCAAGGGTGAATATACCGGGCTGACCTCGAAGGCGATGACCGCGCCCGACGGCAAGATCCGCATCCCGCTCAACGAGGAGGGCGCTGGCGGCGGCGGCCAGATCGACGAATATCTGCGCGCTTACAACGGCGAGGGCATCCAGCATATCGCCTTTGCCTGCGACGATCTCTACGCCACCTGGGATGCATTGTCGGCGCTGGGCAATCCCTTCGCGCCCGCGCCACCTGCCACCTATTACGAGATGCTGGACGAGCGCTTGCCCGGGCACGGCGAACCGGTGGCCGAGTTGCAGTCGCGCGGCCTGTTGCTCGACGGATCGACGGCAGCCGGCGATCCCCGGCTGCTGCTGCAGATCTTCGGCCAGACGCAGATCGGCCCGGTCTTCTTCGAATTCATCCAGCGCAAGAAGGATGAGGGCTTCGGCGAAGGCAATTTCACGGCGCTGTTCAAATCCCTGGAGATGGACCAGATTCGCCGAGGAGCGCTGGCGGTGGAACAGGAGCCGGTCGGATGAGCACGCACCCGATCAAGCTGGGCGGCATTCATCACGCCGCCTATCGCTGCCGGAATGCCAAGAAGACCGTCGACTGGTACACCCGCATGCTCGGCATGCGCTACACGACCGCATTTGCCGAGGATCACGTGCCGTCGACGGGCGACTACGATCCATACATGCACGTCTTCCTCGATGCCGGGAATGGCAATATCCTGGCCTTTTTCGAGCTGCCGAACCAGCCCGAGATGGGCCGCGATGCCAGCACCCCGGCTTGGGTGCAGCATCTTGCCTTCAGGGTCGCCAACGAGGCGGAGCTGCTCGCCGCCAAAGCACATCTGCAGAGCGAGGGCGTCGAGGTGCTGGGGCCGACGCATCACGGCGTCTTCAAGTCGATCTATGTCTTCGACCCTAATGGCCACCGCGTCGAACTTGCCTGCGATATTGGCAGCGAAGCGCAATATGCCGAACTTGAGCGAGTGGCACCGCTAATGCTCGATGAATGGAACACCACCAAGCAGGCGCCGCGCCATGCGGACTGGCTGCATCAGAAAGCCCGCGATGAGCAGGATTGACCATACCCATAACCCCGATGCGTCGACCTGGGTCGAGGGTGCCGACGACCACTCCGATTTCCCCGTCCAGAACCTGCCGCTCGGCGTGTTCTCGCCGCCAGGAGAGGCGCCCCGGATCGGAACGGCGATCGGGGACCAGATTCTCGATCTGGCCGCATTGGCCGCTAAGGACCTGCTGCCGAAGGAGGTCGCAAGCGCGCTCGGGCAAGGGACATTGAACGCCTTGTTCGCCCTTCCTCCTGCAGATCGCCTCGCCTTGCGGCACATCCTGTTCGGACAGCTGACCTCCGCGACGTGGCGCTCACGCATCGCGCCGTACCTTCACCCGGCAGCAGACCGCCAGTTGCATTTGCCGTTACAGGTTGGCGACTACACCGATTTCTATGTCGGCATTCATCATGCGACGAACATCGGCAAGCAGTTCAGACCCGACAATCCGCTGCTGCCCAATTACAAGCATATACCGATCGGCTATCATGGCCGCGCCTCATCGGTGCGTGTATCCGGCACTCCCGTTATCCGCCCCAAGGGCCAGTTCAAGCGCCCGGATAGCGATGTGCCCGAGTTCGGTCCCTGCCGCCGGCTCGATTATGAACTCGAGATCGGGGTCTGGATCGCCGGCGCCAATGCATTGGGCGACGACGTGCCAATCGCCGAGGCTGCTGACCGCATCGGCGGCTATTGCCTGCTCAACGACTGGTCGGCGCGCGACATTCAGGCTTGGGAATATCAGCCGCTAGGGCCGTTCCTCGCCAAGAATTTCCTGACCAGCATATCGCCGTGGGTGGTCACGCGCGAAGCGATGGCTCCCTTCGGCGCGCCTCAGCGGGCCCGGCCCGCGGGCGACCCGGCTCCCCTGCCTTATCTGTTCGACGCGGCAGATCAGGCCGAAGGCGCGCTGGCCATCACGCTCCAAGTTACCCTCGCATCGAAACGGATGCGTGACGAAGGCGCAACCGCGCAATGCCTGAGCCAGGTCGAAGCAGGAATGATGTACTGGACGCCGGCCCAGATGATCACCCATCACGCTTCCAACGGCTGCAATTTGCTTGCCGGCGATTTGCTCGGGACCGGCACGATTTCCGGCACCCAAAGCAATAGTGTAGGAAGCATGATGGAGCTTTCGGTCGGCGGAAAATCGCCGATCACGCTTGCAAATGGTGAAACCCGCTCGTTCCTCGAAGATGGCGACGAGATTGTCTTCCATGCGCGCACCGAACAGACGGGATATCGATCGATCGGCTTCGGAGCCTGCAGCGGCGTTGTAGGAGTGGCGAAGGCTTGATCAGCCTGCATGGCTATTGGCGCTCTACAGCGTCTTATCGAGTGCGGATCGCGCTCAGCCTGAAAGGTATACAGTACGAAAATCTGACTCACGATCTGCGGTCGGGAGCACACCGTAACATTGATTATCTGGCGCTAAACCCGCTGGGTCTGGTCCCGGCAGTGGAGGCTGACGGACAGACGGTCCGCCAGTCGCTCGCCCTCCGGGAGTGGCTCGAGGAGCGTAATCCCGCGCCGCCGCTGCTGCCATCGAGTTCTAACGGCCGGGCGATCGTCCGCGCCATCTGTGGGATCATCTGCGCCAACATACACCCCTCAACAACCTGCGCGTCCTGCAAACCTTGCGAAGCGAGTTCTCGGCAGATCAGGCGGCTGTCGATCGCTGGATCGGCGATGGGTTGTCGGTTGTTCCCGCGCGTGAAGCTGCCGATCGTGTCCCAAGGCGTGGTGTAGCTTGTTGGGGCCACCGCGATTTTCGGCG
>CAXTOI010000330.1:0-4614 GCA_964245645.1 uncultured Novosphingobium sp.
TGCTGTAACAGAACCACGCCAACCACAGCCCAGTTTATGACGCAGTAAGATTAGGTCCTTGTGAACGACGAGCCTGACCGGTGCTCCCGGCCGGATCGTGATCGTCGGCTGGATGCCGAGATTGTGCTGCGTGATCTGGTCGCTTGCACGCGAGACATCAAGCAATGCCCGCAGGATTTGCGGGGTGGAATGATGCGATGACGGCTTGGGCCAGCCAGCGAAATGCTATCAGGCCATGACGTGTCTCAGCTGTTCCAGTCCATGACGATGAATGAGCCTAGCCAATATTGCGTAGCTCAGCGCGCTGGCCAGCAGCGCCGGGATCATGGTCATCAGCGCCATTTGCAGGGAATCGGCGCCGAAAGCAGGGGTCAGTAAATCGCTGGCCTTGCCGATCAGGAGCGGCCCGAATCCCAGGCCCGACATGTTCAGGATCAGAACCAGGACGGCAGTCGACGTGGTGCGGCCCGACGCCGGGGCTAGATTATGGAGCAACGCCATCGATGGCCCAAAATACATGACGGCGAGAAACGCCGCGACGCTGATCAGCAACAGCGACATCTGCCATTGGTGGAGTGTCAGCGCCGCGAAAAGCATCGGCGCGGCGAGCAGGCACGAGAGGGCCGGCAGAGATCCGTAGATATGCGGAGCGGCGAGGCTTCGGCGATCCACGATCCACCCTGCGATCCATGGCCCGACGGACAGTGCGATACCCATCAATGGGCTGTACCAGATCGCCAGATCCGCAATGTTCATCCCGCGAGACCGCATCAGGAAAGCCGGGGTCCAGGTCAGCAAGGTCAGGCTTGCCATCGCATTGAGAGCGACGCTCACGAGTAGCAGAATGATGACAGGACGAGAGAGCAGAACGCCGATTTCCTTTGTCGACATCGGCTCCACACGGTGTTCCGTGTCGAAACGGCCCCGTACCGGCTCCCGGATGAGGAACAGCAGCGGCGTGATCAATATGCCCAGCGCGCCGGCTGCGAAAAAAGCCACTCGCCAGCCGTAGATGGCGCTGAAAAAGCCGGCGAATATCGTCCCCACCACCACACCAAGCGGCGTACCGACGATATATATCGCGGATGCCTTGGCGCGTTCCTGCGGCGGGAAGAAGTCGGAGATCAGAGACAGCGACGGCGCCGTCCCGCCCGCCTCGCCGATCCCCACGGCCATGCGCACGGCGGCCATCTGCGCGAAGTTGCGCGTGACGCTGCACAGTGCCGTCAGCAGGCTCCACAGCAGACACGCGGCGACGATGATCCTGCGCCGGCTGAAGCGATCGGCCAGCCACGAAATCGGAACGCCGGCGATCACATAGAAGATCGCGAAGCTCGTCCCCGTGAGAAAGCCCAATTCCGTATCGCTCAGGCCAAGATCGGTCTTGATCGGCTGCGCCAGTATCGAGACCAGCTGGCGGTCCATCGCGCTGAGCATGTAGATAAGGACAAGGATCGTGAGAGCGAGGTAACGGGGGGTGCCGCGCGGCGGAATCGTGCTCATGACATATGCTTTTCTAGTGTTAACCTCATACGCGCATTCGGATCAACCACCAATAAACCGGCGGCGCCACGGCTGACCGAGACGCCGGCGACGGTCTACCGCGCTTATATTTGGTATCCGACGACATTCCCGCTGGTCATTACGCAGCAGCGTAGTCATTTGACGCGTCAAATTAATGGAACGATTAGGTACATGTCATCAGCAATACCAGTCCCGGCGCAGATCGAGGACGAGGAGGAACCGAACGATGCGACGGGTGCACCGGCTGATTTCCGGCTTGTCCTTCGCGGAAGGCCCGCGCTGGCACGAAGATGCGCTGTACATCAGCGACATGCATGGGCGCCGCGTGTTGCGGATCGACCATGAGGGCAGCGCGCGGGTCGTCGCCCAGATCGAGGATGCCACGTCCGGGTTAGGCTGGCTGCCCGACGGCCGCCTGCTCGTGGTGGCGATGAATGCCCGCAAGATCATGCGGCGGGAACACGACGGCGCGATGGTCGAGCACGCCGATCTCGGTGGGATCGCGACCTTCCATTGCAACGACATGATCGTGTCCGCCGACGGCACTGCCTATGTCGGCAATTTCGGCTTCCCTATTTTCCCGCTGGGCGAGCCGCGCCCGGCGACGCTCGCCCGGGTCGATCGGAATGGGGTCGTCAGCGCTGCCGCCGCGGACATGTGGTTCCCGAACGGGATTGCGCTGACCGGGGACGGCCGCACTTTGATCGTCGCGGAAAGCGCGGCCGTCTGCCTGACCGCCTTTGCCGTCGCAGACGACGGGACGCTGAGCGATCGGCGCGTCTGGGCGCATCTGGGGCAAAACAACGCGCCGGACGGGCTGTGTATCGACGCCGAAGGCGCGGCGTGGGTGGCGGTTCCGCATCATCGCAAGTTCCTGAGGGTTCGGCAGGGCGGCGAGGTGGTCGAGACCATCGAGGTCGAGGAATTCGCGCTTGCCTGCGCGCTCGGCGGTCCGGAACGGCGCACGCTCTTCATGACCGTGTCGCACGAACTCGAACCTGAGCGCTGCTTGGCCAATCCATCGGCCTCCGTGCTTGTCGCCGAGGTCGAAGTGCCAGGCGAGGGGCGCCCCTGAAGCAATGCCGCGCGGGTGGCAGCGTTGGCACCCGGGTTCGCCCAGGCCAGAGCGGAACGGGAAATCAAGCGTGACCGGAGCAAGCGCGCCGTCAGGCCTGCAAGGTCTGTCGAGGAAACGATCATCGCAGCCTGGTATCAGGCATGCCCCTGCAGACATGCGGCGATGGCATGGAGCTGCCAGGTAAGGAATTGGGTCAGCGCGGGTTGGTGATGTACCTCGGTAAGGTACCGCCGTCTCATGTTGCGAAACAATGAGAGGCGCGTCGGCGGCCATTCAAGAGCGCGCAACAGGGAGAGTAAGATGAAGCAACAAATGGTCGCGGCCTCCATGCTGGCGCTTGCCGTTGTGCTGTACAACTCGGGCGCTCAGGCTCAGGCGTATCCCGGCCAGTCTTCGTCCCCCACGGCGACCGACACGGGCAATCCATCGGGCGTCGCGGCGACGAACGGCGCCTCCACGCAACCGACCGCATCGGCGGCCACGACCAATACCGGGACCAATACCGGCGACATCATCGTGACCGCACAGCGGCGTTCCGAACGGCTCGTCGACGTTCCTATCTCCATTTCGAGCGTTCCGGCCGCGGCGCTGACGACCGCCGGGACCAATTCGCTCGAGAACCTGACCAAGTTGGTTCCCGGCGTCTTCATCGCCAACAGCGTGTTCACGCTGGTGCCGACGATCCGGGGCGTGACGACGAACGCATCGGGCGCCGGCATCGATTCCAATGTCGCCATCTATGTCGACGGCGTTTATCAGTCCGACCAGACCGGAGCGATCTTCGACCTCTCCAACATCGCCGGGATCGAGGTACTGAAAGGCCCGCAGGGGACGCTGTTCGGCCGTAACGCGACTGGCGGTGCGCTGCTCATCCGGACCCTGGATCCCGCGCAGACCCCGGCGGCCAAGATCAACCTCAGCTATGGCAGCTTCAGGGAAATTCGCGCGGGCGCCTATATCGACGAGCCGATCACCGACACGGTCTCGGCCAATGGCGCGATCTACTATCGCACCAGCGACGGTTGGCTTCACGATCTCGCCACCGGCAGAACCACCAACCCGCAGCGTTCGTTCGATGTCCGCGGCAAGGTCCAGTGGGATCCTGCCGGACCGTTCCGGATCGTGCTGACGGCGCTTCACTACGAAAACTCCGATCCCACAGGTGGCCTTGATCAGGTTCTCAACCATAACAGCATAGCCAACGCATTTGGCCTGCCGATCGCGACAAATCCCCGTCAGTCCGCAACCGATGTCCAGCCGGTCATCAAGGACCGGAGTTCAGAGTTTTCCGGCCACGCCTACTACGAAGGTGATTTCGGAACATTGTCTTCGATCACCGCCTATCATCTGGACAACTCCAACGTCCTCGTCGATCTCGATCAAAGCTATGCGCCGTTCGGGTCGATCCAGTTCACGCAACGCAACCGGGTGTTCACGCAGGAGCTGAACTTCACGTCGCCGTCAGCAAAAAACTTCACCTATGTCGCCGGGGCCTTCTACTATCATCAAGACGCCCGTTATCCGCAGTTCCTCGTGCAGGATACGCCGCTCTTCAACTCGAAACAGCTGACCTACGCTTATGCCGCTTATGCGGACGGCACCCTGAAGGCGGCCCGGTTCTCGCTATTGGCGGGTGTGCGCTATTCGGATGAGCGGCGGCATTTGTTTACCGGCATAGGCGACGCCGCGCCCACTTACACGCCTGACAAGAGCTACAGCCAGGTTACCCCGCGCGCAGGCGTGCGCTACGCCCTGGCCGGCCACACCAATATCTATGCGACTTACAGCAAGGGCTTCAAGAGCGGCCAGTTCGATCCGTCCGACACGACCAACCCGGGGGTGAAGCCGGAAAAGATCGACGCGTTCGAGGTCGGCTACAAGACATCGTCGCCGGTGCTGACGTTCACCACGGCGGCCTACTATTATCGCTACACCGACATTCAGCTCACATCGCTCGATTTTGCCACCGGGCTGACAAAGTTGCTTAACGCGGCGCGGGCGCAGATCTACGG
>CAXTOI010000331.1:0-3350 GCA_964245645.1 uncultured Novosphingobium sp.
TCCTTAGCCCGAGGTGCGCCAAACGGAGACGAGTTGCGGTCGGACTGACAGCACCTGATGAGCTCATTCCGACCATAGGGATGGACAGGAATGAAGACGACGAGAAAGCGCTACGGCGCGGATTTTAAGGCCAGGGTTGCAATGGAGGCGATCCGTGGTGATCTGACGCTGGCGGAGTTGGCGGCAAGCATGGCATTCATCACACGATGATCGGCGCGTGGAAGCGTCAGGCGGTGGAAGGGATGGCCAGCCTGTTCGACGGTGGGGATCAGCTGGCCAAAGCGGCGAGCGAGGCGGACATCGAGAAGTTGCACGCCAAGATCGGACAGTTGCTGGTTGAGCGGGATTTTTTAGCGAAAGCCTCCGGTCGATGAGCGCCGGCCAGAGGCGATCGATGGTCGAGCCTGCTCACCCACGGTTGCCGATTACCGCGCAATGCCGCCTGCTATCGATCAGTCGATCGGGTTATTATTATGCGCCAGTACCGGAGACTGAGGAGACGCTGGCGCTGATGGCGGTGATCGACGCGGTCTTCATGGATTGCCGGTGGTACGGGAGCAGGCAAATGGCGTGGCATCTGCAGCGACTTGGCCATGCTATAGGTGGCCGACGGGCCCGACGTTTGATGGCGAAGATGGGGTTGATGGCGATCTACCAGCGGCCGTGCACCAGCGATCCGCATCCTGAGCATCGGATTTATCCGTATCTGCTGCGCGATCTGGCGATCACCCGCCCGAACCAGGTGTGGTGCGCCGATGTGACCTATCTGCCCATGCGCCGGGGCTTCCTCTACCTGGTGGCCATCATGGACTGGGCAACCCGCAAGGTGCTGGCGTGGCGGCTGTCGAACACCATGGATGCAGGGTTTTGCGTCGAGGCGCTGCAAGATGCACTGGCGCGATACCGCAAGCCCGAAATATTCAACACCGACCAGGGTAGCCAGTTCACCAGCCAGGCATTCACCGGCGTGCTGCGGGCAGCAGAGGTGAAGATCAGCATGGATGGCAGGGGGCGCTGGATGGATAACGTCTTCATCGAGCGGCTATGGCCTCCGGTGAAATACGAATGCGTCTATCTGCATGCCTTTGAAACCGGAACCGAGCTGCGGGCTGGTCTGGCGCACTGGTTTGCCTACTACAACCACCATCGGCCTCATTCAGCCCTTGCTGGGAAAATCCCAGGCGAGGCATATGGGGAAATCCAATCATCTGATGCTGGGGGGCATGCCCCCCAGCATCAGATGATCAAACAAGCGGCATGACAACACTGCAATGAGCTTAACTTAGCCGCAAACATGTCCAGCATGGCGGGACCACCTCAAAGATCCATGCCACCGATATTATCCGTAGCCTCGAGCGCGATGTTTTTCCGACAATTGGCGCTCTGCCATTACACAGCTGACCCCGCCCTTCGTACTGGCCGTGCTCCGGGAGGTCGAAGGTCGCGGGTCGATCGAGACCGCCAAGCGGATCCGCCAGCGGATCTCAGCCACGTTCGTCTATGCGATCGCCAAGGGGATCACGCAAACCGATCCGGCCGAAAAGCTTGGCAAGGTTCTGAAGCCGCTGCGCAAGGGTCGCCAGCCGGCCATCACGGACCTCGTCCCCTTGCGGAAATGATTCTCGCAGCCGAGGAAGACTATGCCAGGCCCGTCACGCGGCTTGCGCTACGCCTGCTGGCACTCACTGCAGTCCGCCCTAGTGAACTGCGCGGTGCGCATTGGGATGAGTTCGAAGATCTCAGCGACAAGCTGCCACTGTGGCGCATCCCGGCTTCGCGCATGAAAGGAGACCTGGATCGGAAGGACGAACTGAATGCCGATCATCTCGTTCCAGTCACTCCGCAGGTGCTGAGCATACTTAGGGCGCTCTGGCCGCTAACTGGCGAATGCGACATGCTGTTTCCCAGCAACCGGCATGGCCATCGAGCGATGAGTGAGAACGCTATCGGTTACCTGCTTAATCGCGCTGGGTATCATGGTCATCATGTACCGCATGGATTTCGTGCGGCCTTCTCGACCATCATGAATGAATGGGCTGAGCGTGAAGGCAAGGAGCATGACCGTAAAGTCATTGACCTTATGCTCGCGCATGTTCCTACTGGGAAAGTCGAGGATGCTTATAATCGAGCTGCCTACATGCCACGCCGTCGAGAACTGGCGACCATCTGGGCGGACATGCTAAGCGAGGGACTGCCTGATCCTGTCGTCCTAACCGAACGCCCGTCAAAGGCTGTCAGACAGCATTCGCGACGGAGTTTGCCGGTACCGGTTACAGCTGATTTCCGATTTCCTCGACGTCGTCGCGCCGCTTGACAGCGGTACCCTGAGACCATTCTTATATTCAGCATTCAAGAGCCGGCTTTGTAAACCACTACCCTAAAAGCCGCGCCGCCACCCTTCAAGGCGATTGCCATATCGCGTGGCCCGCCTGAGCATACCGGTTCCTTCTGGAGCACCGCATGTCACTTCTGCTCACCGGCGCCAGGATATTTAACAGCGCGTCTGCTGAGGTGGCGGAAGGTCAGTCGCTGCTGATCGACGACGGGATCATTCGTGACGTGGGCGAGCGCGTGAAGGCGCCGGCAGAAGCCCAAGTGATCGATCTCGGCGGGGCACTCGTAATGCCGGGACTGATCGACGCGCATTTTCATGCTTATGGCGTGGAGGTGAATCCGGCGCTGATCGACCGCATGCCGCCAGTGGTACTGGGCCTCAAGGCCAGGCAGATCCTCGAGGCCACCCTCCAGCGCGGCTTCACCACCATCCGCGATGCGGCCGGCGGGGACTATGCGCTCGCCAACGCGCTTGCCACTGGGCTAATCGATGGCCCACGCCTGTTTTATCCGGGGTTGGCGCTCAGCCAGACCGGCGGCCATGGCGACTTGCGCTCGCCCGACCATCACGACATCTGCGCCTGCGCCTACTGCGGCGCCCTGGCGACCGTCGTTGACGGCCCCGACGCAATGCGCAAGGCGGTACGTGAACAGCTTCGCCTCGGCGCTCACGAGAGCAAGCTGTTCGTCTCCGGCGGCGTGCTATCGCCCAGCGACCCGGTTTGGATGAATCAATTCGCGGAGGAAGAAATCCGCGTCGCGGTCGAGGAGGCGGCGACGCGCCGGGTCTATGTCATGGCCCATGCCCACACCAACGAGGCGGCGCTTCGCTGCATTCGCAACGGCGTCCGTTCGATCGAGCATGCCACCATGCTGGAGGCTGACGGGGTTCAGGCGATCGTCGGGGCGGGAGCCTTTGCCGTCCCGACAATGGCGATCATCGACGCGATCCAGGCGCTCGGGCGGCAGATGGGATTGAGCCAGGCGATGGCCGACAAGGCCAGCGAAGTGGCCGA
>CAXTOI010000331.1:3360-4604 GCA_964245645.1 uncultured Novosphingobium sp.
CCGCACCTATCTCGACCTCGCTCACGCCGTTTGCGCCGCCGCCGGTCGGCCGCGTGAGGTAAGCTTCGTCGACATGCCCGAGGCCCTGCGCGGCCAGTACCAGTCCTTCACCCAGGCGAGCCCGGACCGGCTGCGCGCCGCCGGCGCAAATGTCGGCTTTGGCACCGAGCTGCTGGGTGGGCTGATGGACCGCCAGAACCGGGAATTCAGTTTGCGCCGGGAGGTCTGCTCACCGATCGAGATCCTGCGCCAGGCGACCAGCATCAACGCCGCGCTGCTCGGTATGACGGGCAAGCTCGGCACGATAGCGCCGGATGCATTCGCCGATCTGCTGGTCGTGGCGGGCAATCCGCTGGCCGACATCACCGTCCTTGAGAAACCTGAAGGAATGAAGTTAATCATGCGCGATGGCCGCATCGTGCGAAACCTGCTGGATGGTTGAACCCCGCGATAGTGCCTGCGGTGCGATGACTGACCGCGCGGCGCCGACGCGCGTGACCGCTCCGCCGCCAGACGGCTGTCCCCGCCGCGCCAGCACGTCGTCCTGTGCGAGCGCGAATTGGTGCTGCGATCGCTGGACGTCGCGAGGCGCGGCCGGCTCACGCTGGTGCTCGGGCCGCCCGGCTATGGCAAGACCACCGCGCTTGCGCAATGGCACGCTCGGTTGCGTGAGGAAGGCCATGCCGTCGCCTGGTACAGCGCGACCGAGGCGGAGCGCGAGCCGGCTCGTTTCCTGCGCATGCTGATCCTGGCGCTGGAAGAGGGCGGGATCGATCCCGGCCCGGTGGCGCGTCGTGCAGCCGGCGACGGCTCGGCCGAAGCGATCCTCGATGCAGTGCTGCTGGGGCTGGAGCAACATGTCGCGCCGTTGGTCATCATTATCGACGACTACGACCGCATCGATCAGGCCGCCGTTGCCCGATGCGTAACCGAACTGCTCGCCGGCCTGCCGGCGCAGGTGAACCTCGTGCTCGGGACGCGCCGCAAGCCCTCGCTGGCGATCGCGACACTGCGTGCGACAGGCGGCGCCCGAACCATCGATCCCGACGAGCTCAAGCTGAGCATGGACGAACTGGCGGCGACGATCGGCCTGCCGCCTGATGCGCCCGAGGTGCGGCTGATCCTGGCCCAGACCGAAGGATGGCCGGTTGCGGTGCAGCTTTATCGGTTGTGGCGCGAGCGGGTGGGCAACGGGGCGGCGATGCCGGAGTTCGGGGGCCACGCCAGCGAGGTTGCCGACTACC
>CAXTOI010000332.1:0-4592 GCA_964245645.1 uncultured Novosphingobium sp.
TGCCAACACCGTACTGGTCCCAGTCGGTGCCTTCCATCAGTTCGGCGAAGCTGTCGACATAACCTTCGCCGACGAGGTAGCAGGGCTTTTGCCAGCCGAAGACGGTGCGCAGCGGCATCGACCAGGGGGTGCATTCATACGAGCGATTGCCGGCGAGGAAATCGAGGAACAGCGGCGAGTTAGTGAATTTCCAGGCCTTGCCGCCTTTTCCGCGCCGCAGCAGGTCGCGGAACAGGGTCTTGGTCTTTTCGCGGTTGAGGAAATGTTCCTGGTCGGCGGCGCGCTCGTAGGCGTAGCCGGGGGAGATCGTGACTTCGACATCCAGGCTGGCCATCAGGTCGAGGAAGGCGGCCAGCCGTTCGGGGTTGGCATTGTTGAACACGGTGCAATTGACCTGGGTGCGGAAGCCTTTGCTCTTGGCGAGGTGGATGGCTTCCAGTGCGGTCTGGTAGGTGCCTTCCTGGTCGACGGCGATGTCGTGCATCTGCTGGTCGCCGTCGAGGTGGATCGACCAGGTGAAGAACGGCGAGGGCTGGTAATCGTCGATCTTCTTCTTGAGCAGCAGCGCGTTGGTGCACAGGATGACGAATTTCTTTTTGGCGATGTAGCCGGCCACGATCTTGGCCATGTCGCGGTGGAGCAGCGGCTCGCCGCCGGCGATCGAGACGGCGGGCGCGCCGCTTTCGTCGATGGCGTCCATGCATTGCTGGTAGGACAAGCGGCGGTTGAGGATCGCGTCGGGATAATCGATCTTGCCGCAGCCGGGGCAAGCCAGATTGCAGCGCAACAGCGGCTCCAGCATCAGCACCAGCGGATATTTGCCGCCCTTGATCTGGTTGATCACGGCGTGAGTGCCGATTCGCGCGGCCACCTGCAGGGGAATAGTCATCGTTTACTCCCGGGACGCATGGTCCCGATTGGGGCGATCGGCGTGCAACATCGCGCAGCCACCGGACTTGAATGGAGACACTTAGCCTGAAGGTAGCGCCGCCGCAATCGGCCAGACGATGCGGCCGTTCATTGCACGGACAGCGCAGCGTTCCTAGATGTCGCAAGGACGCCGAAAGGACGACAATGCCCGGATTACCGATTGCAGTATTTTGCGCGATGGTCGTGGTGGCCGGTGCGTCGGCGCCGGCGCTGGCACAGGCGAGTGATCCTGCCGCCGCATCGGTGGCCGCGCTCGACAATGGCCTGGTGGCGATCATGCATGCCGGAGCCGCAGCCGGGCAGGCCGGCCGGGCGCGTCAGATCGCCCCGGTGATCGACCGCGCCTTCGATCTGCCGCTGATGGCGCGGCTGTCGGTCGGCCCGGCGTGGAACGGCTTTACGCCACGCGACCAGCAGTCGCTGATCGCCTCCTTCCGCGCCATGACCGTGGCGCAATATGCCAAGAATTTCGACAGCTGGTCGGGCGAACGCTTCACCATCCAGCCGCAGGTGGATATCCGCGGCAACGACCGGCTGGTTCGCACGCTGCTGACCTCACCCGGCGGCACATCGGAAGTGCTCGACTATCGCCTGCGGCAGGACGGCGGGACATGGAAGATCATCGATGTCTACTACCGCAACGCGATCAGCCAACTGGCAACGCGACGCTCCGATTTTGCGGCGGTAGTCGCCAAGGGCGGCGCCCCGGCACTGGTGGCGCATCTTGACCGGCTAGCCACCAGCCCTTGATGCGGTAATTCGTCCTACCCGCGTGTCCGAGCTTGTCGAGGGGCAGCGGCAGGCGTCCGCGATCAGCGAGCACCCCTGGCCTGCAGCACGGCCGGCAGGGTGCGCAATATAATCGCGATATCCATCTGGGTGCAGCGGTTGCGGGCATAGGAGGTGTCGATCGCTACCCGCCGGCGGTAGCTTATGTCGTTACGCCCGCTGATCTGCCACAGCCCGGTGATGCCCGGCGTCACGCTGTTGTAGTAGCTGATATACCGGCCATATTTGGCAACTTCATCGGTCACGATCGGGCGCGGACCAACCAGGCTCATCTCGCCGGCCAGCACGTTGATCAATTGCGGCAGTTCATCGAGGCTCGTCCGGCGCAGGAAGTTGCCCAGGCGAGTGATGCGGGGATCGTTGCGCAGCTTGTGATCGCATGCCCACTCCGCACGCGCCACTTCATTCTCGGCGAGGTGCTGGGCCAGCACTTCCGCAGAATTCGTGACCATTGACCGGAATTTCAGGCAGTGAAAAGCTCTGCCGTCCTTGCCCAGCCGGCGGTGGGCAAACAGCACCGGCCCTGGCGAGGTCAGCTTCATGACCGCCGCAATCAGCAGCATCAGCGGCAACAGGATCAGCAGCGTCAGCAATGAGCACGCCACATCGATTGTGCGCTTGACCGCGAGGCCGCTTTGCGCCGGACCCTGGTCGGCAGAAGAAACGCCAATGTTCCGGAGATTTGTCTTGGAAAATCCTGCCATGCGCGTTTGTGGCTGCCTGAAATACGAGTAGGTAGAAGCGGCTGAGATTTTCACAGAGCAATCCCCTAGATGACGGCAGCAAATGGAACCGAAGCTCGCATTAAGTGATAATACTTAAAGCAGGAACCGTGCCAAATTATAAAAATGTTTAAGATGATGCACTTACCGCACGTGCGTTCTTGGGTCCTAACAAATGTGTAAAGGTTCCTTACAGAGCGCCACGGCAAATTGACGGGAGTCAGCGGCTTCGCGTCGAGCGTGATATTGCACAAAGCTGTCGCAGAAAATTACCCATGCGGATGTCTGCTCTGCCAGTCCGCAGGATTTCCCGGCCCGATAAAATAGCGCAGTGAAAAGCCGATCGTCTGGGACGTATCATGGATGAATACCGCATCGCGCCATGACGGCGGGCCGAACAGGATACGGGCATCACGCGAAAAGCCGACGCCTTCCCGCGGAATGCCAAAGATGCCGCGATCGATGTCGTTATTGTCGTTTTCGTCGTGAAACGCCTGCACGGCATATTCGCCGGGCGGTACGCCCAGGACGGTCACCGTGGTGGTCCCGGCAATTGCGGCCGCATCGGCCTGCCAGGGGCATTCATTGGCCAGAAAGCGCGCCCGCGGACAAACCGCCACGCGCACCCGGCCATGGTTGTTGCGAACATTGTGGACCTGGATGGTGATTGACGAGGCGCCGGGGCCAGCAATGGCATCGGCCAGCAGCAATGCTGCCGCCATCATCATGCCTGCGCCTCGGCGCCCACTCCGGTCTGGTTCCAGCGCAATGCCTTGAGCACGGTATCGACGATATGCGGCGCGTTGAGGCGGGCGGTGTCGTATTGCTTGTCGGCGATGTCGTGGTCCTGGAACAGGTCGGGCAGGCGCATGGTGCGGATCTTCAAGCCGCCATCGGTCAGCCCTTCGTCCGAGGCGAGCGTCAGGACGTGGGCGCCCAGGCCACCGATGCTGCCTTCCTCGATGGTCACCACCACCTCATGCGTCGCCATCAGCCGGGTGATCAGCGCTTCGTCGAGCGGCTTGGCAAAGCGCAGGTCGGCAACCGTGGTGGCCAGCCCCTTGGCCTCCAGCGTGTCGGCGGCTTTCAGCGCTTCGGCCAGCCGCGTGCCCAGGCTCAGGATCGCGATCTTGCCCGACTTGTCGTTACCGCGCACGATCCGGCCCTGGCCGATGGTTAAGCGCTCAGGCATGGCCGGCAGCGCGACGCCGGTGCCATTGCCGCGCGGATAGCGCAGCGCGATCGGGCCTGCATCGTGGCACGCGGCGGTGTGCGTCATATGGACCAGTTCGGCCTCGTCGGCCGCGGCCATGACGACGAAATTGGGCAGCGTGGCCAGGTAGGTGATGTCGAAGCTGCCGGCGTGCGTGGCGCCATCGGCGCCGACCAGCCCGGCCCGGTCGATGGCGAAGCGGACTGGCAGGTTCTGGATCGCCACGTCATGCACCACCTGGTCGAAGGCGCGCTGCAGGAAGGTGGAATAGATCGCGCAGAACGGGCGCATGCCCTGCGCGGCGAGCCCGGCGGCAAAGGTCACCGCGTGCTGTTCGGCGATGCCGACATCGAAGGCGCGCTCGGGATAGGCGGCGGCGAATTTGTCGAGCCCGGTGCCCGAGGGCATCGCCGCGGTGATCGCGCAGATCTTCGGATCGCGCGCCGCTTCTGCCACCAGTGCATTGGCGAAGACGCCGGTATAGCTGGGCGGGCCGGCGGGGGCCTTGGCTTGTTCGCCGGTGACGACGTTGAACTTGGAGACGCCGTGGTATTTGTCGGCAGCGGCCTCGGCCGGGCCGTAGCCCTTGCCCTTCCTGGTGACGACATGAACCAGGCACGGGCCTTCGGCGGCATCGCGCACATTTTCCAGCACCGGCACCAGATGATCGAGATTATGCCCGTCGATCGGGCCGACGTAGTAGAAGCCCAGTTCCTCGAACAAGGTGCCGCCCATCGCCAGCCCGCGGGCGAATTCGTCGGTGCGGCGCGCGGCCATCTGCAGCGGTTCGGGCAGGCGCCGCGACAAGCGCCGGGCAAGGTCACGCAAGCTGAGGAACGGGCGCGAGGACACCAGCCGCGCCAGATACGCCGACAAGCCGCCGACCGGCGGCGCGATCGACATGTCGTTGTCGTTGAGGATCACCACCAGCCGGTTGC
>CAXTOI010000333.1:0-4559 GCA_964245645.1 uncultured Novosphingobium sp.
GCCGCGGGTTGGTGCTGCTGCGGCTGGGGCGGTATCAGGAGGCTATTGTGCAGTATGATCAGGCGCTGGCGCTGAATGCCAAGCTGGCCGGCTCGCTGTACGGCCGGGCACTGGCCGAGCTGCGGTCGGGTCATGCTGCGATGCATGACCAGGATGCCGCCACGGCGCGCTTGATCGAGCCGGGCATCGGCGATGTCTTTGTGGGATACGGTGTCAAGCCTGACGGGTCATCGTCGCCTGCGGCCTTGCCCGCGCCGCCCGCTGCGGGGGCGGCGGTTATGCCGCCGCCGCGACCGGTCATCGTTGCGCCGCCACCCGTGCCGTTGCCGTTCGCGAAAGCCGTTGCTCCACCGGCACCGTAGCCGCGGTCAGCCGGGTTGATGGATGCGAAGGCGCGGGGCTGTTATACGGCAGGTTCCTAATTCGGGGCTTGGCCCGGCCATCCAGCAGGTCCGCCGCTTTGCATCGGCCTGCCGGGCAGACTAGGAACATTCGGCGGTCGCAACAATTTCACCGACGCACGCAGGGGGTTTGTCTACACACATGGCTATCGTATCGCCCGCTTCCGCAGTGGCGTCTGCCGGGGAAGCCGAGACAGCCGATTCCGACGCCGGTATTTCCCCCTCGGTGTGGCGCTATGTGCGCGCCAGCCGCGCGCATGTGGTGATCGATGCCGCAGCCTATTTCGAATGGCTGCAGGCAGCGATGCTGGATGCGCGGCAGCAGATCATGCTGATCGGCTGGGATTTCGACACACGGATACACCTCGCGCATGGGCGGCGCTGGTGGAATCTGCCGCGGCAGGAACATTTCCCGGCGCGGCTGGGCGGATTCATCGTCTGGCTGGTGCGGCATCGCCCGCGTCTGCAGGTGCATGTGTTGCGATGGAATGTCGCTGCCTTCGCATTCCTGCTGCGCGGCTCGATGACCATCGACCTGATCCGCTGGTATCTGTCCGGCGCGATCAAGTTCCGGCTCGATTCGGCGCATCCGACAGGTTGCAGTCACCACCAGAAGATCGTCGTCATCGATGATCGCATGGGCGCCTGCGGCGGGATCGACATGACCGGCGACCGCTGGGACACACCGGCGCACCGCGACGACGATCCCGGTCGCCGCCGCCCCAACGGCCGGCTGTATTCCCCGTGGCATGACATGTCGATGCTGGTGGAAGGCGATGCCGCCGCCGCGCTGGGCGAACTCAGCCGCAGTCGCTGGAGCCAGTCCGGGGCACCGGCGCTGACCCCATGTCGCGAACAGACCGAAAGTCCTTGGCCCGAAGCCTTGCATGCCGAGTTCAAGGACGTGGAAATCGGCATCGCCCGGACTCGCGCCGCCTGGCACGACGCACCCGCGATCCGCGAGATCGAGGCGCTGTTCGTCGAGCATATCGCGCGGGCAAGGAAGTTCATTTATGCCGAAAGCCAGTATTTCGCCTCGCGCCGCATCGCCGAGGCTTTTGCCCGCCGCCTGATCGAACCCGATCCGCCCGAGATCGTGCTGGTCACCGCGATCGCCTCGACCAGTTGGCTGCAGCAGCAGGCGATGGACGGGGCGCGGGTGGAATTGCTGCAGGCGCTGGCCCAGCACGATCACGCCAAGCGGCTGCGGGTGTTCGTTCCGCATACCGCCGGCGGCGTGCCGATCTACGTTCACGCCAAGCTGATGATCGTCGATGATGAGATATTGCGGATTGGCTCGGCCAACCTCAATAACCGCTCGATGGGGCTCGACAGCGAATGCGATATGTTCCTGGACGTGACGCGGCCCGCCAACCGCCATATCGGCCCGGCGATCGCCAGCCTGCGCCACCGGCTGATCGCCGAGCATTGCGGGCTGGATGAAGCGGCGGTGGCGGCCGGGCTCGTATCCGACAGCATGGCCGCACTGATCGATGGCGCGTCGAAACAGGGTAAGCGGCTGATGCCAATTTCCTTGATTTCGCTATCGAATGCGGGAAAAGCGATCGCCGATTCGGCGCTGCTGGATGCGGAACGGCCCGAGGAAATTTTCGAGCCGATCGCCCGAAGGCGGGGTCTGTTCCGACGTGGCGGCCTGTTACGCAAGCCGGGTTGAGGAGGGGCAGGATGGTCAATGGCTCGGGGTGCGACCCCCATGACGACGATAATGGCGGCAGCGGCAAGCTGGCGGTTCCCGAACACGTGCAGGAGGCGATCCGTACACTGATCCGCTGGTCGGGCGACGATCCCGAGCGCGAGGGGCTGGTGGACACGCCCGCGCGCGTCGCCCGGGCGTGGCGTGAATATTGCCAGGGGTACGAGGAAGACCCGGCCAGCCATTTGGAACGCCGGTTCAACGAAGTGGGCGGGTATGACGAAGTGGTGCTGTTGAAGGACATTCCCTTTCAGTCGCATTGCGAGCACCACATGGCGCCGATCCAGGGCAAGGCGGCCATTGCCTATCTGCCGCGTGACAGCGTGGTCGGAATATCCAAGCTGGCCCGCGTGCTGCAGGGCTATTCACGGCGCCTGCAGATCCAGGAACGGCTGACCGCCGACGTTGCGCAATGCATCTGGGACAATCTGAACCCGCACGGCGTGGCTGTGGTGATCGAGGCCAGCCATGCCTGCATGAGCGCACGTGGCGTACGCACCACCGGCGTCACTATGGTCACCAGCCGGCTATTGGGGTGTTTCCTGGACGATTCGCGCAGCCGCAAGGAAGTGCTGAGCCTGATGGGGTACTGAGCACCGCCTGGTTAAATGCGCAGTTACCGACCTTTGACAACTGTCCCAGGTGCCGATGCACTGGCTCCCGCAGACCGAGGCAGGGTGCAGCGAGATTTTCAGATTGGGTTCGGATCTTGCTCGGTTTCTGTCGAGGAAATTTTCTCTGGCACGGTATTCGCCAGGGGCGATGCGACATGAGGCGTCTTGAGGCCGGCGCCTTGCAGATGATCGATCTTGCCGATCGTTTCTGCGGGAGTTGCACGAGCCGGCCAATTCGCTGTGACGTACATTTGCCTGGCAAACTCGCAGGCCACGATCACCAGCAATAGGTTCTTCATCAGGCAAATAATGGTGCCGGTCAGGCCACCAGTCGCAAGATCATAATACCAAGCGGTGTTAAGGCGTATAAGCAGAAGCGATGTTGTGAAACAAACTGCACTTATTAAGCCCCGTCTACTAAGAAATGATATGAATATAAACGGAATTATCCACATCATGTATTCTGGAGAAAATACACGCGAACAAAGAATTGTGAGTGTTACCATGAAGCCGGCAGACATTAAAATCAAATCGCCACGATGGAACAACTCTTGATGGATCAACCGACTTCTCGAAAGTATCCACATCGTGAAAATAAGGCCAGCTGCGTTAACCAAGGATCCAGACATTATCAAATTGTGCGAACCATAACCATATATATTCTGTGATCCAAAATCAAATCGCGGATATATTCGTATTCCGAAAATATATGAATACAATACCATAATGTTGGATATGAGGCTTTCTATCTGAGCCGGACGGTCTCGTAAAAAAGCCAGATAGTTAAAACAGTCAAAAATATTTGTGCCTATTAATAATATAATCAAGTGTGGTAATAGAAACCCGGCTATGCCGGCCAGTGTAAGCCGAATTGGAAAAAATGGCTTGCTGCCTGTTCTCCAATACATTATTGCTATCACAGGAACAAAAAAACCAGGCCAGATCTTTACCGAGGCACCCAGACCCAAAACAATAGCGGACCAGACGGGAAGCCGCATCAGAAAGATCGTCAACCCTGAAATGGCAAGAAAAGTCGGGAGCATGTCGAAGCGAGCGACTGAAAATCTTCCCATCAACGCCGGGGCCAGTGCCGCAAACGGGAGTGAGAAAAATATCAATCTAGGGTTGCTGCCGATCTTGATTTGAATTGTCTTCAACAGATACAATGCAATCGCCAGTGTACTCAAAAACATTAGCGTCATTATGGCACTGAATGCCATCGCGAACTGCGGCAAACTTTCGAAAAAATATCGAATAGAGGAAAAAAATAATAGCGCGCCAGGCGGATACTCGGATGGGAAGCCGGTATAGGGGGCAAGCCGCGCAGGAAGTGCCGAAGCGGTTGCCAGATTTTCATGAGCGCCGCCGTGATGTTGAACGAACCAGAAGTAGCCTTTGGTCACTGGCCTATGCAAAATGCGACCTGCATATTCCCAGTATAATCTACTCGTGTCTATTCCGATGCGGCGCTTCATGTCCCAAAGACTTGCGGCCGCACACAGCAGTGCAATCGCGCAGCCCGAAACCCAAATTTCTAATACCAAGGGCCCGATGACCTGACTCGGTTTAGGGATTCCCATTTTGTCGTTAGTATGATTCGATAGCGGCTTCACTGGTTGGAGCGGCGTATGCATGGATCGATAGCAATCCGGGAAGATTATGGGGCGGTCGCTTTGCGCAAACTGGCCCGGCAGGAGCGCAATGGTCGGGTTGTTTTGCGGTTGACGGCGATCGCGGCTGTTTTGGAGGGGGCGAGCCGCAAGGACGCAGCGGCGTGAGATCGTGTCCCGGCGTGTGGTGTAGGTTCCGGCGGTAGCGCTGCTGGCCGGA
>CAXTOI010000334.1:0-4536 GCA_964245645.1 uncultured Novosphingobium sp.
GGGTGCCTAAAATATCTCCGTCAGCCCGGCCTTGAGCCGGGCCAAGGCTGCCTTTTTGCACCGGACAAGCAAAGAAAGAAGCCCGAGCCCGGGTCAAGCCCGGGCCGACGGGGGTATTATCTTGGTGAAGCTCCGACTTGATCAGAGATTCCTTAGAGGCTTTCCGACTGACGTCGAGCCGGCGCCAGCCGGCTCCCCCCCGGGTTTGCCGCCCTGAAGCTGGTTCAGCATGACGACGCGATGCGCGGCGTTGTTTTACATCCAATTGGCAGAACCGCCCGACAGGAGTACACTGCCCGACAACAAGCCGGCCCGCCAACAAGCCGGCCCGCAGCCGCCCGCTGCGAGACCATGTGCCAGGAGAGTACCCATGCTGCAGGAAGCCATCGCCCAATTCTCCGGTGCATTAGCGAACGGGGCGCTGATACGCGACCGGTTCGACAATTTCATCGGCGGGCAGTGGGTGGCCCCGGTCCGCGGCCGCTATTTCGACAACATCTCGCCGATCAACGGCAAACCCGTCTGCCAAATTGCGCGCGGTACCGCCGAAGACATCGAACTCGCGCTCGACGCCGCGCACCGCGCGCGCGACGCCTGGGGCAAGACTTCACCCACCGAACGCTCCAACATCCTGCTGAAGATCGCCGACCGGATGGAGGCCAATCTCGACCTGCTGGCGATGGTCGAGACGATCGACAACGGCAAGCCGATCCGTGAAACCACCGTAGCCGACCTGCCGCTCGCGATCGACCACTTCCGCTATTTCGCCGGCTGTCTGCGTGCGCAGGAAGGCTCGATTTCCGAAATCGACCACGACACCGTGGCTTACCACTTCCACGAGCCGCTCGGCGTCGTCGGCCAGATCATCCCGTGGAACTTCCCGATCCTGATGGCGGTGTGGAAGCTCGCGCCGGCGCTGGCCGCCGGCAACTGCGTCGTGCTGAAGCCCGCCGAGCAGACGCCGATGTCGATCCTGGTCTGGGCCGAACTGGTCGCCGACCTGCTGCCCGCCGGCGTGCTCAACATCGTCAACGGCTTCGGCATCGAGGCGGGCAAGCCACTCGCCAGCAACAAGCGCATCGCCAAGATCGCCTTCACCGGCGAGACCACCACCGGGCGCCTCATTATGCAATATGCCAGCGAGAACATCATCCCCTGCACGCTGGAACTGGGCGGCAAGAGCCCCAATATCTTCTTTGCTGACGTGATGGCCCAGGATGACGATTTCCTCGACAAGGCGCTGGAAGGCTTCGCCATGTTCGCGCTCAACCAGGGCGAGGTCTGCACCTGCCCCAGCCGCGCGCTGGTCCATGAATCGATCTACGACCGCTTCATGGAGCGCGCCATTGCCCGCGTCGAGGCGATCAAGCTCGGCAGTCCGCTCGACGCCGCCACCATGGTCGGCGCGCAGGCCTCGAACGACCAACTGGAAAAGATCCTTTCCTACATCGATATCGGCAAACAGGAGGGCGCCAAGGTCCTCACAGGCGGCGCACGGCACATCCATGCCGGCGAACTGGCCGAAGGCTATTACATGCAGCCGACCATCCTGGAAGGCCACAACCGGATGCGTGTCTTCCAGGAAGAAATCTTCGGTCCCGTGCTTGCCGTCACCACGTTCAAGGACCACGACGATGCGCTCGCCATCGCCAACGACACGCTGTACGGCCTGGGTGCCGGCGTCTGGAGCCGCGACGCCAACACCTGCTACCGTTTCGGCCGCGCGGTCCAGGCGGGACGAGTCTGGACCAATTGCTACCACGCCTATCCCGCGCACGCCGCGTTCGGCGGCTACAAGCAATCGGGCATCGGCCGCGAGAACCACAAGATGATGCTCGATCATTACCAGCAGACCAAGAACATGCTGGTGAGCTACAGCCCGAAGAAACTGGGGTTTTTCTAGGCGCGATCGAAACGCGAGCGCGGTCTGATCCCAAGGGCCCTTAGCTTCGATCCTTCCGTAAACGGTAGCGGAAAGAACAAGATGCGAGGGCCATTGCCCTCGCGCTCCCATTAATTTTATTGCGCAGCTCATCATCGTCACGCTCTGCCGCGCAGCGGCCATGAAGCCAGCAGCGCCGCAAGGTCGTGCAACGTGGGAGCTTTGCGATACCAAAAAATATCGGGGTTTGGGGCAATGGCCCCAAGTCTTCCTACTGCCCTTGCCCTTCCGACCCAATAGCCAGGTCGAAGCTTATAGGTCAGCAGTCGAGCGTGGTGTCGCGCTCCCACTGGGTGAGATGGCGAGCGTAGTCGTTCCATTCGCCATGCTTCAGCTTGAGATAGGCGGGCACCAGCGTGCCGGTCGCGTCCTTGAGCACGTCCGAACCCTCCAGCGCGCGTAATGCGTCGAGCAGGTTGAGCGGCAGCTTCTTGACCTCGCCGACGCTGTGGCCGTCGGTATACATGTTGATGTCGAGCCGCGGGCCGGGGTCGCGCTTGCAGGCGAGCCCGTCGAGACCGGCAGCGAGAGCTACCGCGGCCATCAGGTAAGGATTGGCGGCGCCGTCGGCCAGGCGCAGCTCGAAACGGTCGCCCTCGGGTACGCGGATCATGTGCGTGCGGTTGTTGCCGGTCCACGTCACCGAATTGGGCGCCCAGGTGGCGCCCGACAGTGTCCGCGGCGCGTTGATGCGCTTGTAGCTGTTGACCGTCGGGTTAGTGATCGCCGCCATCGCATCGGCCGAATGGATGATGCCGCCGATGAAGTTCAAGCCGAGCGGCGACAGTCCCCCGTTTTCGCCGACGAAGACGTTCTCGCCATTCTTCCAGACCGAAACATGCATGTGACAGCCGTTGCCGGTCAGATGCACGAACGGCTTGGGCATGAACGTCGCCCGCAGCCCATGCTTTTCGGCGATGCTCCTGGCCATATATTTGAAAAAGGCGTGGCGATCCGCGGTCAGCAGTGCGTCGTCATATTCCCAGTTCATCTCGAACTGGCCGTTCGCGTCCTCATGGTCGTTCTGATACGGCTTCCAGCCGAGCGCGAGCATCGCGTCGCAAATCTCGGTGATCACGTCGTAGCGGCGCATCAGCGCCTGCTGGTCGTAGCAGGGCTTGGCCTGCGTGTCGGCGGTGTCGGCGACGCCTGACCCATCCGGCGTGATGAGAAAGAATTCGCACTCCACGCCGGTTTTCATCTGCAGGCCCTGTTCGGCCGCGCGCGCGATCTGCGCCTTGAGCGCATTGCGCGGCGAGGCTTCGACCGGCGCGTCGTTCATCCAAAGATCGGCGGCGAGCCAGCCCACCTCGGGCTTCCAGGGGAGCTGGATCAGGCTCTCCGGATCGGGCTTGGCGAACAGGTCGGGATCGGCCGGGCTCATGTCCAGCCAGGTGGCGAAGCCGGCGAAGCCCGCGCCGTTCTTCTGCATCCCGCCGATCGCGGCCGCCGGCACCAGCTTGGCCCGCTGGCTCCCGAACAGATCGGTATAGGAGATCAGGAAATATCTGATGCCCTTGCTTTGGGCGACTTCTGCGAGATCTATGGTCATGGTCGATGTCCTTGCCCGGATAGCGGCGGCGATCCTGGTGCTGCCGCTGCGATGAACGCGCCTCGCCTGCAAAGCCGAGGATCTGCCTTACGCGTAATGCCTAAAAGCTGCCCTGCCCGGGAATCCAGCCGGTGCCGGCCAGCGGGACCCGCGCCATCGCGGCCGCTTCGATGGTGAGCGCGACAAGATCCTCGGGTTCGAGATTGTGGACGTGGCTCTTGCCGCAGGCACGCGCGATGGTCTGCGCCTCCAGCGTGAGCACCGCGAGATAATTGGCCAGGCGCCGCCCGGCGGCAACCGGATCGAGCCGCGCCGCGAGCAGCGGGTCCTGCGTGGTGATGCCTGCCGGGTCGCGCCCCTCCTGCCAGTCGTCATACGCCCCGGCGGTGGAACCGAGCTTGCGATATTCCTCCTCGAGCGCGGGATCGTTGTCGCCCAGCGCGACCAGTGCCGCAGTGCCGATCGCCACCGCATCGGCGCCCAGCGCCAGCGCCTTGGCGACATCCGCGCCGTTGCGGATGCCGCCCGAGACGATGAGCTGCACCTGGCGATGCATGCCCAGGTCCTGAAGCGCTTGCACCGCCGGGCGGATCGCGGCCAGGATCGGGATACCGACGTGCTCGATGAACACGTCCTGGGTTGCCGCCGTTCCGCCCTGCATACCGTCGAGCACGACCACGTCGGCGCCTGATTTCACCGCCAGCGCAACATCGTAATAGGGCCGGGTTGCCCCGATCTTGACGTAGATCGGCTTCTCCCAGTCGGTGATCTCGCGCAATTCTTCGATCTTGATCTCCAGATCGTCCGGCCCGGTCCAGTCGGGATGGCGGCAGGCCGAGCGCTGGTCGATCCCCTTGGGCAGGTTGCGCATCGCCGCCACGCGGTCGGAGATCTTCTGCCCGAGCAGCATACCGCCGCCGCCGGGCTTGGCGCCCTGGCCGATCACCACCTCGATGGCGTCCGCCTTGCGCAGGTCGTCCGGGTTCATGCCGTAGCGCGAGGGCAGGTACTGGTAAACCAGCGTCTTCGATTGGCCGCGCTC
>CAXTOI010000335.1:0-4526 GCA_964245645.1 uncultured Novosphingobium sp.
CCCCCCGTCTCATTGAACGACACCCCCTCCGTCTCGCTACGCGAGCCACCTCCCCCAGAGGGGGAGGATTTTAGGCCGTCGCGGCTCGCCGCATGGTGGGACAGCGTCGAGCCTGTCCTCGCCCCGCTGATGCTCCCCGATGACGATACCCCGCTGGCTGACCTGATCGACCGCCTGATCACTGCTGCCGAGGCGCTGTGCGGCACCAGCATATGGGGCCGAGCCGATGGCCGCGCGCTGGCGGGGTTCGTCGAGGATCTGCGCGACACCGCTCGCGAAGTCGGCACGCAACTCGGCCCGCGCGAACTGGCGGCATTGCTGCGCACCGAAATGGACCGCGTCGCCGTGCGCCCGCCATGGGGCGGCCATCCCCGCCTCGCTATTTACGGCTTGCTGGAGGCGCGGATGACCCGCGCCGACCTGGTGATCTGTGCCGGGCTGACCGAGGGCACCTGGCCCGGCGCGCCTACGCCCGACCCGTTGCTGCCGCCGGCAGTGCTGCGCCATCTCGGCGTGCCGGGCGCCGATTTCCGCATCGGCCTGGCCGCGCATGATCTGGCCGGCGCAATGGGTGCGCCCGACGTCGTGCTGAGCTGGGCGCGGCGCGATGAGGCCGGCCCGGTGATCCCCTCGCGCTTCGTGCTGCGCGTGGCGGCGATGCTGGGCAGCGATCTGGCCGGCCGGCACCGCGAACATGCCGCTCAACTGCTGGGCGCTGCGATTGAGGATGCCACGCCGGCGCCGGCTTATCCCCGCCCCGAACCGCGCCCCAGCGCCGAGCAGCGGCTGGTCGATATTTCCGCCACCGGGCTCGACCGGCTGCGCAGCGATCCCTATCAATTCTACGCCAGCGCGATCCTGCGCTTGTCGCCGATCGACGGGCTGGATGCCGAACCCAGCGCCGCGCTGAAGGGCAGCGCGGTGCATGATATCCTCGATCGCTGGCATAAGGCGGGCGGCGATCCGGCAGCGTTGCGCGGTATCGCCGAACAGGCGCTGGACGGCATGAGCGCGCATCCGCTGATGCGCGCGCTATGGCGGCCGCGGCTGATGGCCGCCTTGGACTGGATCGGCGCGGAAGTGACGCGGATGCGCGTCGAGGAAGGCCGCATCGTCGCGGCCACCGAAAATTGGGGCGAGATGCGTTTCGATGGCGTGCGCGTGCATGGCCGTGCGGACCGCATCGACCGGCTGGCCGACGGCACGCTGGGCATCGTCGATTACAAGACCGGGCTGCCACCCTCGGCACGCATGGTCGAGAAGGGCTATTCGCTGCAACTCGGCACCCTCGGCCTGATCGCGGCAGAGGGCGGCTTCAAAGGAATCAAGAGCGATCCGCAGCGCTTTGAATATTGGTCGCTCGGCAAGAAAAAGGACCAGTTCGGCTATTGGGTCGAACCGATCCTGGAGGACCGGAAGAAGACCGGCGTGCCGCGCGAGGATTTCCTGAACATCACCAGCGGCTATCTGCGCGAGGCGATCGATACCTGGATCAAGGGCGACGCGCCGTTCACCGCCCGCCTGAACCTCGATATCGGCGGCTACAATGACTACGACCAGCTGATGCGGCTGGAAGAGTGGCTGTGGAAGCTGGAAAAGCCTGGCGCGGCTCTCAAGCCCCTCCCGCCTGCGGGAGGGGAGCAGAAGCACCATGAGCGCGACTGGAACCCCCTCGCCAAAGCTCCATCCGCTCGACGGCAACCAGCGGTTTGCGGTCGATCCGCGCGACAGCGTGTGGTTGTCGGCGTCGGCGGGCACGGGCAAGACGCAGGTGCTGTCGGCGCGGGTGCTGCGGCTGCTGCTGGGCGGCGTCCGGCCGGACCAGATCCTGTGCCTGACCTTTACCAAGGCCGGCGCAACCGAAATGGCTACCCGGATCAACGACACGCTGGCGCGTTGGGTGCGGCTCAGCGATCCGCTGCTGGCGGAGGACCTGCTGGCGATCGGTGCGGATTTCGGGCCGGGCGCGCTGGCCCATGCGCGCACGCTGTTTGCCGGCGTGCTCGATTGCCCCGGCGGCGGGCTGCGCATCGATACCATCCATGCCTTTGCGCAATGGCTGCTGGCGGCGTTTCCCGAGGAGGCCGGCTTGATCCCCGGCGCCCGGCCGATGGAGGATCGCGAGCGTGCGATGCTGGGGCGGCAAGTGCTGGGCGATCTGCTGGTCAGCGCCGAAGCGCGCGGCGATACCGCGACCGGCGACGCGCTGGCGGGTCTGTCGTTGCGGCTGGGGCCCGATGGGGCGGAAAGCTGGCTGCTGCGCTGCGCCTCGGCGTACGATGCCTGGTTCGGGGCCGGGGCGTGGCAACCGCCGATGGGGGCAGCAGTCCATCGCCTGCTGGGGCTGCCCGCCGATGCCGATCACGCCGGGCTCCACCTGTATTGCCACGATGATGTGTTCGACACCGAGTCGCTCCGCCGCTGCCTCGCCGCCAACCGTCAGTGGTCGGCCAGGAGCGGGCAGGATCGTGCCGAGATCATCGACTGGTGGCTGGAACAGGAAGCCGAGCACCGCCTGCCGCTGATCGATGACCTGCATGGGGTGTTCTTTACTCAGAAAGGTGATCCGCGCGTCGCAACCGCCGCGGTGAAGTTCCACGATGCCTATTACGAGGATGTCGCCAGCATCGGCGGCTGCATCGAGGCGGTGCGGGCGCGCCGCGCCTTGCTCGATCTCGCCGGATGGCTGGCCCCGGCGCTGGAACTGGGCCGCGCCTTTGCGCTGGCGTGGGACGAGGCGAAGGCGCGCGAGGGGCTGATCGACTTCGATGACCAGATCCGCCGCGCGGCCGATCTGCTGCACGATAGCGAAATGGCCGGCTGGATCCGCTACAAGCTCGATCGGCGCTTCGATCATCTGCTGGTGGACGAGGCGCAGGACACCAATGCCGCACAGTGGGACATCATCCGGGCGCTGACCGGCGATTTCTTCAGCGGCGAGGGCGCGCGGGGCGACAGGTCACGCACGCTGTTCGTGGTGGGCGATTACAAGCAGGCGATCTTCGGCTTCCAGGGCACCAGCCCGGAGAATTTTCGCAGCGCCGAGGCGCGTTTCGCGGCAGAGCTGGCGGCGGTGGCAGAGAATGCCCGTAGCTTGCGCGATAGGCGCGATTTGCGCGGATTGCAGGTCTATTCGCTCGACCGCAGCTTTCGCACCGCGCGGCCGGTGCTGAATTTCGTCGATCGGGCGATTGCCGGACTCGGCCATGAGGCCTTTGGCTTGGCCCAGGCACCCGAACCGCATGTCGGCGAGGCGCGGCCCGGCTATGTCGCGCTGTGGCGGCCGGTCGGGCAAAAGACCGACGACGAGCCGGGCGATGATGCCGCCCCGGATGCCGACGATGAGGGCGACCAAGGTTGGCTGGGCAAGGCCGACCGCGAATTGGCCGAGCGGCTGGCGCAGCAGGTCAAGCTATGGGTCGATCCAAACCGCCGCGGCTTTCGCTTGTTCAAGGGGGTGAAGGATGGCGATCCGCCGCGCCGCGCCACCCCTGGCGAGATCATGGTGCTGGTGCGCAAGCGCGGCGCGCTGGCGGCATTGATCGTGGCGCGGCTGCATGCCGCCGGCGTGCCGGTGGCGGGGGTCGATCGGCTGCGGCTGGGTGCGCCGCTGGCGGTGCGCGATCTGGTTGCCGCGCTGCGCTTTGCCGCGCAACCGCTCGATGATCTGAACCTGGCGGCGCTGTTGGTGTCGCCGCTGATCGGCTGGACGCAGGAGCAATTGCTGGCGCATGGCTGGCGGCCCAAAGGCGTGCATTTGTGGGAGCATCTGCGGCGACTCTCGACGCCTGATGTCGCCACGGCGATGGCGCAACTGGGCGATCTACTGGGACTCGCCGATTACGAGCCGGTGCAGGCGCTGCTCCATTGGCTGCTGGTCGGGCCATGGGACGGGCGGCGGCGATTGGTCGCGCGTCTGGGGCGCGAGGCCAACGATCCCATCGAAGAATTGCTCAATGCCGCCCATGCCTTTGCCGCCACCGCGACCCCCAGCCTGGTCGGGTTCCTGGCCTGGTTCGATGCGGGCGAGGGCGAGCTGAAGCGCGAGTCCGGCGGCAGCGCCGATCTGGTGCGGGTGATGACCGTCCATGGCGCCAAGGGCCTGCAAGCGCCGATCGTGATCCTGGCCGACGCGACCGGCAATCCCGACCGCTCGCGCGGATCGGATCTGGCGTTGCCCGATCCGCTAAGCGAACTCGCGCCGCCGCTGCGCCGCATTCCGCTGCCGGGGTTGCGCAAAGACGAAAAAGTGGGACGTATCGCCGAGGCCGGCGACGCTGCCGCGCTCGCCGAAAGCCAGGAACATTGGCGGCTGCTTTATGTCGCGATGACCCGCGCCGAAGAAGCGCTGTTCGTGACCGGCGCGCTAGGCGCGCTAGAAAAGATTCCCGCGGTCGGCAGCTGGTACGCACGGCTGGCCGAGGTGCCGCAGATCGAGCAAGGCGCTGAGCAATGGGTGGAAGACCCGATCTGGGGCCGGCGGCGCGACCACGGCACGATGCCGGTCATGCCCGAGATGGCGCGCC
>CAXTOI010000336.1:0-4520 GCA_964245645.1 uncultured Novosphingobium sp.
TCCGCAGGGCTGGCAACGCAATCGAGAACAGCAGATCTGGCAGGCGGAGGAGTGGCCGGCGCGTGAGTCGAAGACACCGGCGGCGTCTGCACCGCCGCCGGTGTCAGGGTCGTTTCTTCCATGACAAACGCCTTACACAGCACATTGCCGCCTGTCGATCATCGCACCGTCTGGTCCGGTTCTGCCTAAGGCCGCAGCACCAGCGGCACTTGCCGCGCCGCTTAATTATTCAGTGTCGGTGACGTCCTGCGAATCGGGGACAGAACATCGCGCATTCTGCGCAGCTATGGAGCAGCCTCATGACCATCGCTATCAGCGCCACCGGATCGGCCACCGCAACCTCGCTATGGCAGACGACGCGCCAGGATTTCACGACCATGATCAACGCGATCAAATCCGGCAATCTCAGCGCCGCGCAATCGGCGTTCACCGCGCTGACCGGGCAATCGCTGACCGCTTCGACCGCAAGCAGCACCGCCGCTGCGAAGGCCGCCAGCACGACCGGCACCAGCGGTTCCAGTTCGGACCTGCTGGCGACGATCGGCAAGGCGCTGGCCTCCGGCGATATTGCCGCTGCACAACAAGCGCTGGTTACCGCCTTCGGCACCGACAGCACCGCGGCGGCCAGCGGTGCGACTGCTCCCACTGCTGCCGACACCATCTCGACTAGCAGCACCAGCGGCCATCATCACCATCACCACCATCCGTCCGCAGATAGCGATTCCGGACCGTCGACATCGACCTATTCGGTCACGCCGAGCACCTCATCCTCGACGAGCAGCACTACGCCATCGACAATTTCCACGCTGGCGTGACGATGACTGCATGAGTTCGACTGATCGGATTACATGTCCCGCGGCGTCAAAATCAACGGCACACCATGGCGCGGGCGCAAGGTCAGCCGGCTGACCAGTTCGGGCCGGCGCCCATCCGGGTGGGTGAGGCGAAAGGCGCGGATGATGCTGGCCAGGATGATCACCGCCTCCTGCTGCGCAAACCCTGCGCCGATGCACAGCCGCGCGCCGCCGCCGAACGGCAGCCACGCCTTGCGCACCGCCTCGGCATTTTCCGGTCGCGCAAAGCGGTCCGGATCGAAGCTGTGTGGGCAGCTCCAATTGGCGCTGTTGCGCTGGATCAGCCACGGCGCGACCACTACCAGATCCTCGGGCTTCACATCCTTGCCGCGCATCGTTTCGGGCGTGATGACCGAACGCGGCAGGAACCCGACCGGCGGATAAAGCCGCAACGTTTCCTTGAACAGGTTGCGCACGCCTTCCAGTCGCCGGATATGTTCGAACTGGAGCGGTCCACCGAGGGTCTCCGCCTCGATCTGGGCAAGCAGTTCCTCCTGCAACGCCGGTTGCTCGGACAATAGGTACAAGGCCCAGGCCAGCGCGCTTGCCGAAGTCTCGTGCCCCGCCAGGAAGATCAGCAAGGTCTGGTGAACCAGTTCGTCGAAGGTAAAGGCTGCGCCCGTGCGAGGGTGGCGCGCGTCCATCAGCGCTTCCAGAATATCCGCCTGCGCCGGGCGCTGGCCGGCGGCGCGCGCATCATAGCGCGGGCGCATCACGGCGGCGACGATATCGCGAATTTTGCGCGCGGCCCGGCGCGTCCGCCAGCCATAGCCCAGCCGCGGCAAGCCGTTCATGTTCAGCGAACTGCTGCGCTGCGCCACCGTCTGATATTTCTGGAACAGGCGATAGATCTGCGCGGATTCGGCAAAGCTCATTTCCACCGAGAAAATCGTGCGGAAAATGATGTCGGCGGTGACATGGGTCATCATCGGATCGACATCGACCGGGCGCGACAAGTCCTGGCCCCGCATGGTCGCCACGACATCCTGGGCCGCGCCCTGCATCATCGCATAGGCGCGCTTCAGATTGGTATGCTGGAAGGCAGGATTGACCATCTCGCGCTGATCGGCCCAGTCCTGGCCGTTGGCCGAAAACACGCTGTTGCCGATCAGCGGCCCCAGCATGTCCATCAGCACGGGATGCTTGGGATATTCGCGGCGCGGATCGTCGAGCACCCGGCCGACGATGTCGAGATCGTTGACCACATACAGCTTGAACCCGGACAGGCTGACCTGCCCCATCTTCATCGTATAGCTGCGTTCGAACAGCGTGTGGATCCAGCTGTTCCAGCCGATCAGGAAGCGCCGGATCATCCCGGCCTTGGTCTTCAACGGCTCGGGAAAGGGCGGCGTGAACGGGCATTGCGGCGCGCTGGGTTCGGTCTCAGCCATTTTCGGCCTCGAAGGCGGCCAGGGACGCAGTGAGGGGCCGGGGGGCGCAAGTCAGCCCGATATAATCGAGCGCCGAGGGCTTATCCAGACGCCGCAGGTAATCGAAATGCGTGGTATATTTGTCGGCTCGGCGCGCGAGATAAGTCGCCGGGTCGCAATAGCGGTGCCAGCGCGGGCTGCGCTGGATCAGGCCGGGCGGCGGTCCGACCGGGCGGGTCAAGCAGGGATCGACCAGCGGAATGCTGGCACCATCGGTAATCGAGCCGATGTCGAGCCAGCGGAAACTTGCCACCGCGACGAGGTCGAGCTGCGCATGAAAAGCATGGGCATCGCGCCGGAACCCCACCAAGGGAATGCTGCCGCCTAATGTCACCAGGCTGAAATGGCCGGGCAGATCGCCCCCGCGCAACGCCAACAGCCGCGCCATCACCGGCATTGCCAGGATCGAACCGTTCGAATGCGTGATGAGCAGCACCTCATCCCAATCCTCGTCCAGGTTGGCCGAAATCGTGTCGGCGAAATCATCCAGCCGCCCCTCCAGCACCGCATCGGTCCGCTCGCGCGCCAGCATGTCGTTGAACAGGATGAAGCGCAGCAGCCACAGGCCGTTCGACCGCTCGACCTGTGCCAGCCCGACCGCCGCGCCGATCGCCAGCGCCGGCAGCAACGCTAGCCCCCAGGGCCAGTGCAACAGGTAGAACAGCGGGGCCAGCACAAGCCACGCCAGCAGCGTGACGGCCAGCGCGGTCCGCCCCAGGATCATCCCGGGAAAGATCAACGCGATCTTGCTGCCGCGCGGCACGCTGCCGGTCTCGCGCCAGCGCCCCTGCACTGCATATCGCCAATAGGCGGCACACATCCGGCCGACCAGCGTCAGCGCTCCCTTGGGCCAGTGCATGCGCACGATATCGTCCCATGCCAGCACGCGGAACTGCGTGACACCCTGGCCATCGCTGCGGGCGACATCCCAGCTCGAATCATGCTGGCCAACGCGGCGGCGCGAGGTCAGCGCCAGCCGCAGCGGATCGGTCTTGGCCGCGGCAAGGGCATTGGCATGCTCCACCTGCTCGCCGAGCAATTGGTGATAAAACCGCGCGCCGCGCGGATCGAAGCCGCCCAGGTGCAGAACTTTCCGCTTGAAAGGGATCATCCGCCGCGTCTAGCGGGCGCATGGCGCAAACGGAACGACAATATTGCCTGTTCATGGATGGCCGGAAATACAACCGCCATCTCGGCTGCAAGCGCCACGACAACGCTTATGGCAAAGCCGGCGGCGGCACCGAGGCGGATCGGCGCGCAGCGGACCTGCGGTTCTATCGCCATATGCGCGGGCAAGGAGATCCGCTGGCGCTGCCGGTGCTGGGGGTGGTCAGCCTGTGCGGCTGGTTCTTCTTCAATTATCACGGGCGGCCATGGCGCGGGCAACTCGTGCGCAAGATCTTCCGCGCTTATTGAGCGTTCATCCAAACCGGCTATAGCGCGCGCCATGACCGAAGACGAACAAGCACAGATAGCGCATCGCCGATTTTACAAGGCCGAACAGGAGGCCGATTTCGTCGATGCGCATGGCAGCGACACCCCGCAGACGCGCAGTCCTTCCTACCAACTGGCGTTTCGCGACACCGACTTCCTGCTGCGCGACGAATTGCGGCCGGTGCGGTTCCAGCTCGAATTGCTCAAGCCCGAAATGCTGCTCGACGAAGCCGGGATCGGCTCGACGCTGGTCATGTATGGCTCGGCCCGCATCCCCTCGCCCGAGGCGGCGCAAGCGCTGATCGACGGCGCGTTCACGCCCGACGACAAGGCGGTGGCGACGCGGCTGGCGGCCAATGCGAAATACTACCAGGAGGCGCGGCTGCTCGGCCATATCGCCGGCGAAAAAGCCATCGTCGAAAAGGGCCTGCGGCAATTCGTGGTCTGCTCGGGCGGTGGTCCCTCGATCATGGAGGCCGCCAATCGCGGCGCCGCCGAAGCCGGGGCCGAAACCATTGGCTTGAACATCGTCCTGCCGCATGAACAAGCGCCCAACCGCTACATCACCCCGCGACTGGCGTTCCAATTCCACTATTTCTCGCTGCGCAAGATGCATTTCCTGCTGCGCGCCCGCGCCGTCGCGGTGTTTCCCGGCGGCTTCGGCACGCTGGACGAGCTGATGGAGCTGCTCACCCTGATCCAGACCGGCAAGATGCGCCCGATCCCGGTGCTGCTGTTCGGCAGCGAGTTCTGGAGCAAGGTGATCGACTTCGAAGCGATGGTCGCCGAGGGAGTAGTAAGC